>JAGVFD010000189.1 GCA_020057805.1 Sideroxydans sp.
TTGGTAGGCTTTTTCAACTAATACCATCGCTTCTGGCAGGCGCACATTGCGCTCTAACAAGCTATAACCAAGAGCGTTATAGGCGTGCGCATTATTGGGTTCGATTTTAATTAACTGCCGCATCAGTTTTTCAAACACCTCGGGCTTATTTTGCTTATCCGCCGTCAAAGCACTTTGATAAATCAGCTCGGGCTGATTGGGGAATGTCTTTAAGCCCTGCGCCAACACCTTGAAGCTTTCCGCATACAACTTGGCCTCGTTCAGATATTGCGATTCCACCATGAACAAACGTACACGCTCGGTATCGTTATTACCTTTGGCGGCTTGCAACACTGCGCGCGCCTCCGCTAGTTTTCCTGCTTTCTTCAATAAGAAAGAACGGCGTAATTGCGCCGCAAACACATGCTCGCCGCCCTTGATTGCAGCATAGTATTGCAAGGCACTCGACTCTTCTTTTTTTGCTTCTTTTAATTGTGCGAGGTAGTAATTCAGCGTGTCACTATCTTTGGGCTGGGTGTCATTTTCCAAAGCCAAGCGCAATTCATTTTCAGCTCTATCCAACTCCCCCAGTTGCAGCGAAATCATGGCGATGGCAAACGCCAAGTCAGGATTGCCCGGGCGTAACTTAAGCAGTGCGCCAAATTCTTCGCGCACCGGAGCGTATTGTTTTTGATCTAACAACAGTCGCGCATAAAACAATCTCACTTCATGCTTGTCGACATGTGTAGTCAGGTATTGTTTAAGCAAGGCCGCACTTTGTTGCGGTGCAGATTTTTGCAGCAGCTGCGATTCCAGCATCACCGCGTTATCCCAATCGGGACTTAAGGTGCTGGCTTGATGCGCTTCCTCCCGCGCCAATTCATGCTTGCCTGCCGCATTTGCCGCTTGCGCAATGACCCAGTGCGCCTCGGCCACTTGCGGGTAGGGATGCGCCATTTCAATGAGCCAATCCAACACCTCGGCCTTGTTTGGTGCGGGCGCTAACGCGCTATGCAGCCCCATAAAGCTGCGCGCTAATTGTTTCGGCTCGGCTTTCAACATGGCAGCTACATGGGGCTTGGCTTCTTCTAATTTGCCGCCGCTTAGCAACAGCGCAACCCACATTTGTTTGGCTAACGGCGACGAAGGCTCTAATTCTTGCCACAAACGAAACGCTTCTAGTGAAGGCTCGTATTGATGTGCCTCATACGAAAGCTGGGCGGCGCGCCGTGCCACACGCGGATCGCGCGTGTTTTTGGCGAGGTCTAGATAAGCCTGTGCAGCCAGCTCTGGCTTATCGCGTTGTGCTGCAATATCACCCAGCAAAAACTCAAACACCATGCGATCAGTCAACGCCACATTCGGCAAGTCTAATTTAGGCGGCTCGACAATTTGCTCCAGCGGGGCGCTCGATGGCACAGCACTGGCGCTCGCCACTTGCACAGGCGCTGCCAGTGCCGCTTTTTGCGGAGCTTGCGCGCAAGCGGTGAGCAGTGCGAAGGAAAGAAAAATGGGGTAACTCAAAAGTCGGTTCATGGCGTGATGGCATTTTGTAACGAGCGCGCATATTAGGTTATATTCAGCGCAATTCAAAACCGCCTAAAAGACCGCAATGTCCACTCCCCTTACCCTCTCTGCGCAGCACCTCACGTTGTTCCGTGGATCGCGTTGCGTCATAGATGATGTCTCGCTGGAGCTGCATCGAGGCGAAGTGTTGGGCTTGTTGGGGCACAACGGGGCAGGCAAAAGCACCACCTTGCAAATGCTCGCGGGTGCATTACAGCCCAGCAGTGGGCGTGTTGAAGTGTGCGACTTTGATTTGTCGCGCCAAGCTGATTTAGGTAAAGCCTGTTTGGGCTTTCTGCCCGAACATCCGCCGCTGTACCGCGATATGACAGTGAATAATTTTCTGACCTTTAGCGCGCGCTTGCATCGCGTGAGCGCCGCGCAATTACCCGATTTTTTAGCCCTCGCCAAGCAGCGCTGCGGCTTGAACGAGGTCGGCGACAAGTTAATTGGCACGCTATCCAAGGGTTACCAACAGCGTGTGGGCATCGCCCAAGCCATCATTCATCAACCTGCGGTGGTTATTTTGGATGAACCCACGGTGGGCCTCGACCCTACGCAAATTCGTGACATACGCAACCTCATTCGTGAGTTGGGCAATAGCAGTAGCGTAATTTTGTCCACCCACTTATTGAACGAAGTGGAAAGCCTGTGCGACCGCGCCGTGATTCTGCAAAACGGCAAAGTGATTTTTAACGACACCCTAGCCGAGATGCATCGCCATAACGACATTGAATCAAGCTTTATCCGCCTCACCGCCATGCAAACCGAAGGAGCGCAACCATGATTCGTCTCCTCGCCCGCAAAGAGTTTCGCTGCTTGTTCGCCTCCCCTTCTACGTGGTGGATGTTGGCGCTGTTGCAATTTATCTTTGCGTGGTTTTTTCTCGCACGCTTGGATGACTATCTGTTGGTGCAAGCGCAATTGGCACAATCTGGCAATGCGCCGGGCGCCACCATCTCCATCGCAGCACCGCTGGCGAATGTGCTGTCCATCGTGTTGATGATGCTGATTCCACTGTTCACCATGCGTTTGATTGCTGAAGAACGGCGTAATCAAACGTGGATTTTGCTATCCACTGCACCCATCTCTTCCACGCATATTGTGCTGGGTAAGTTCTTGGGCTTGCTGGCCTTGCTGTCACTCATCATCGCGGCCTGTGGGTTGATGATGTGCGCCATCGCACTCGGCACGCATGTTGATGTGGGATTGATTGCCAGCAATGTTCTCGGCGTGTGGCTACTCGCTGCCAGCTATGCCGCGCTCGGCCTGTATTTTTCTGCACTCACGCGGCAACCTATCGTCGCAGCGTTCGGTGCGCTCGCGGTGTCGCTGGGTTTGTGGATGCTGGAAATGAGCGACAGCATAGTCCGCGTGTTATCCCCCTCGGTGCATTTCCAAGCCTTAAACAGCGGCCTCATCAACAGTAGCGACTTGATTTATTTTGGCTTGTTCATCTGCGCCTTTTTAGGACTCACTATCCACCACATTCGCCGTGAGCGCGGAGGTGCGCGATGATGAAGCCAATCGCCAAACAACTACTCATCCTGCTTATTTTAATCGCAGCGGTGGTGGGGATTTATCAACTCGCGGCGCGCTACCCCGTGCAATGGGACACCACGCAAAACGCCTTGAATAGCCTAGAACAAGGCAGCGTTGATGTGTTGCACCAACTAAATGAACCGCTCACGCTCACCGTCTACGTTGCCGAGCAAGATGCGCAAATGGGTGACGTGCGTAAATGGGTGCGCGAATTTGTGGCGCTCTACCAACGCTACAAACCCGAGCTACGCCTCGTTTTTGTTGACCCCGTGAAAGAGCCTGAAGCCACGCGCAATTCGGGCATTCGCGGTAACGGCGAGATGGTGGTGGAATATGCAGGTCGCAAAGAACACCTCACCACGCTCAACGAGCAAACCTTAACCAGCGCCTTGCTGCGTTTAGCCCACGGCAAACAGCAACTCATCATGTACGTGAACGGTCATGGTGAGCGAAAATTGGATGGCGCAGCTAATCACGACCTCGGCGAATTCGGACAACGCCTGATGCAAAACGGCTACCGTATTGCCCCGCTCAATCTCACCATTGCGCAAGATGTGCCAGACAATTTGGGCTTGCTCGTTATCACCCAACCGCAAAGCAAACTATTTCCCGGCGAAACCAGCAAACTGCTGCGTTACCTCGAACGCGGCGGCAATGTGCTGTGGCTATTGGATGCAGAGCCCCTGCGTGGACTCGAACCCATGGCAGAGCAGCTAGGACTGGCACTTTCCCCGGGCATCGTGTTTGACCCCGCCGCGCAAGACATGAACGTACCCGCTGATTGGACGTTGGGCACAGGTTACGCGCCGCATGCCATCACCCAAAATTTTGACCTCATCACCGTGTTCCCATACGCGCGTGCCTTGGGGCTGGAAGAAGACAGCGCGTGGCAACGCCACGTTTTAGTTGAAGGCGCGACTAATGGCTGGGTGAGCACCAGCCGTGGAGACAAATTTAATAAATACGCCGACGTGCCAGGACCCGTGAATTTAGCGCTGGCGCTACAACGCAATGTGGAAGCACGCGAGCAGCGCATCGTGGTGGTGGGCAGCGGCTCGTTCCTTTCCAATGCGTACTCGGGCAACGGCGGCAACTTGGATTTGGGCATGAACATGGTGAACTGGCTATCTGGCGAAGAGCGCCTCATCACCCTCGCCCCGCGCGCCACCCAAGATGCCAGCCTCACCTTCAGCCGCACCCAACTTGTTGTATTAAGCGTGGGACTGTTGCTGGTGTTGCCGCTACTCCTCATCGCGGTGGGCGGATGGCTGTGGTGGCGCAGACGCTAAATGCCTGAACTACCCGAAGTCGAAACCACGCTACGCGGCATCGCGCCCCACCTACAAGATCAAACGGTGAGCGATGTTGTTATCCGCAATGCCCGTCTGCGTTGGCCCATCCCCAACGATTTGCCCGCCCTATTGCGCGGACACACAGTGCGCAGCTTGCAACGCCGCGCCAAATACTTACTCATCGCATTCGAGCACGGCACGCTCGTCCTGCACCTCGGCATGAGCGGCAGCCTGCGCATCTTGCCGCATGGCACACCGCCCGAAAAACACGACCACTTCGACCTCATCATGCGCAATGGCAAGCTAATGCGCCTACGCGACCCACGTCGTTTTGGCGCAGTGTTGTGGCACACGGGCGATGCATTGCAGCACACTTTATTAGCGCATCTAGGCCCCGAGCCGCTGTCCTCCACCTTCGATGCAGCCCATCTTTACCGTGCCATGCGCACCCGTAGCGCCGCACTTAAATTGGTGATTATGGATAGTTCGGTGGTAGTGGGCGTGGGCAATATTTACGCGAATGAAGCCTTGTTTCGCGCAGGCATCAAGCCGCAACTACCCGCGAATAAATTAAGCAAAGCACGCAGCGAAACCTTGGTGCACTCCATTCAAGGCGTGCTGCGCGAAGCCATCGAAAAAGGCGGCAGCAGCCTGCGTGACTTCATCCACAGCGATGGTTCAAGCGGCTACTTTCAACAACATTATTTTGTCTACGGCAGAAAAGATGAGATGTGCAAACAGTGCGGCACGCCCATCAAACACATCAAACAAGGGCAACGCGCTAGCTTTTATTGCCCGCACTGCCAGCGATAAAGAAGGTTAAGCGTGGTTAAGCAATCTGCGAAAATTTGCGTAATCTATAGATAAGGGCACCGCTAATAATTCGCCATACCGGCGCAGGTCGGTATCCCGCGGTTTTATTAAATAGCGCTGTGCCCTTGCTGCGCAAGGAAGCATTTTTTCTGAACGGGATACTGGCCTCCTCCGGCATGACGAAATTTGAATTATTAGAAGCCCCCATAAATGTTTTTCTTAATACCCGATGGAAAAATTTGAATGGACACTCTCTCCAGCATCGCACTCGCCGCAGGGTTAGGTTGGGCTAGCGGACTGCGCCTGTACGCCACCGTATTCAGCGTTGGCCTACTCGCCAAGTACGGCTACCTAGCACTCCCCGCCTCGCTAGACATCTTGTCGCATCCTTATCTCATCGCCTTGTCTGGTGTGCTACTCATCATCGAATTTCTCGCCGACAAAATTCCGCTCGTGGATAGCGCGTGGGACAGCATTCACACTTTCATTCGTATCCCCGCTGGCGCACTCCTCGCCATGGGCGCGATTGACAGCAGCGACCCCCTCATCGCCACCGCTATTGGACTTCTAGGCGGCACACTCGCCGGCGGCGCCCACCTCGCCAAAGCCGGTAGCCGCGCCCTCATCAACACCTCTCCCGAACCCGTCAGCAACTGGACCGCTTCCTTCGCCGAAGAAGGCCTCGTCGCCACCGGACTCTGGCTCACCTTCGCCCACCCCTCACTGTTCCTCGTATTCATCGTCGCCTTCATCCTCTTCCTGATATGGCTACTACCTAAACTATGGCGCGGCATTCAATTGGTTTTTACGCGCAACACCGCGTAGCCCACTTCGCCACCCAAGGCGCTTTCTTGTTAAGATGCGCGCCACTATGAAACACGCTAAATCAAAACGTATTGTGCTGGGCATTACCGGCGGTATCGCAGCTTATAAAGCGGCGGAGTTGGCACGTCTGCTGGTGAAGCAAGGCATTGAAGTGCAGGTGGCGATGACGGAAGCGGCAACGCATTTCATCACGCCAGCGACGATGCAGGCACTCACCGGACGTCCTGTGCTGATTGACCAATGGCAAGACGATAAAGGGATGTCGCACATTCACGCGAGCCGTGCGGCGGATGCCATTGTGATTGCGCCTGCCACGGCGGATTTCATGGCGAAGTTGGCGACGGGTTTGGCGGACGATTTGCTTTCTACTTTGTGTTTAGCGCGCGATTGTCCCTTGCTGGTTGCGCCTGCGATGAATAAGCAGATGTGGTCCAACGCGGCAACACAACGCAATGTACAACGTTTGCTCGCGGATGGCGTGACCTTGCTAGGCCCAGCGAGTGGCGTGCAGGCGTGTGGCGAAGAAGGGATGGGGCGCATGTTGGAGCCGGAGGCGTTGGCATTAGATGTGGTGGCGGCTTTGCAGAATGGCACTTCGTTGCAAGAAAGTTCCCTCACCCCAGCCCTCTCCCGAGGGGAGAGGGAGCAAAAATCCACGAGTGCATTAAATGGTATAAAAATTCTCCTCACCGCCGGCCCAACCTATGAGGCAATTGATGCAGTGCGCGGCATCACCAATCGCAGCAGCGGCAAGATGGGCTATGCGATTGCGCAAGCGGCGTTGGAGATGGGCGCGCAGGTGACGCTGGTTTCTGGCCCTGTTGCGTTGACGCCCCCAGTAGGTGCACAGGTGGTGCAAGTGAGCAGTGTTGCCGAGATGTTTGAAGCGGTGAAGGCGCACGTGGCACAGGCGGATATTTTCATCGGTGTGGCAGCGGTGGCGGATTACCGCGTGGCGCAACCTAGCGAGCAAAAACTTAAAAAGTCCGACGCCTCGCTCACGCTGGAGCTTGTTCCCAATCCCGACATCCTCGCTTATGTAGGCGGACTCCCTAATGCACCATTCTGTGTCGGCTTTGCGGCAGAGAGCGAAAAGCTACGCGAACATGCCACCGAGAAACGCAAAAAGAAAAACATTCCGTTACTGGCGGCGAATTTAGCGCAGAGCGCGATTGGCAGTGATAACAATGAATTGGTGTTATTTGACGATGCGGGCGAGCATCTACTGCCGCGTGCGGACAAACTCTCTGTAGCGCGCGCTTTATTGCAGCACACCGCAACGCTCTATCTGAAAGGAAAATGAAATGAAGAAAGTTGATGTCAAAGTTCTCGACCCACGCTTGCACGATCAACCGCCCGCTTACGCCACCCCAGGCTCTGCCGGCATTGATTTACGCGCCTGCATTGAAACTAGCATGACGATTCAGCCGGGGCAATGCGAGCTCGTTCCCAGCGGCATCGCGCTACATCTGAACGACCCCCATTACGCCGCAATGATTCTGCCGCGCTCTGGCCTCGGCCATAAACACGGCATCGTGTTGGGCAATTTAGTGGGCTTGATTGACTCAGACTACCAAGGGCAGATTTTTATTTCCATCTGGAATCGCGGACATCACCCCTTCGCCTTGATGCCGATGGAGCGCATCGCGCAACTGGTGATTGTTCCGGTGGCACAAGTGCAGTTCAACATTGTGGAAGACTTCCCTGCCAGCCAGCGCGGTAGCAGCGGATTTGGTAGCACAGGCAAGCACTAGCCCGTATTGCTTATGCCCAACAAAAAGCCCAACACAAGGTTGGGCTTTTTGTTGCGACTGCATGCCTAGCTTAACGATGCAGCGACATCTCCAGCTCGGTATTTTCATCCTTACGCACCGACACTTTCTCAATCGCGTTTTGATGTTTGTCGAGCTTTACGACTACCTCATGTACCCCTACAACAATCTCGGCTTTCAACGGGGTTAATCCGAAATACACCCCATCCACATATACCTTGGCGCGCACTGGGTTTGAGTTCACCACGAGTGTGCCATTTTCAATGATCGGTGCACTACTTGGCGCCACAGTGGCACTACCCGCAGAATTTGAAAATACAGTAACGCCTTGTACGGGCTTAATACCCACTGCCATGTTGAATAATTCAGGACGGGTCGCCATCAATACGGACAAAATGGACTCGGCTGTTTTGCTTGATACTAATCCTAGACGTCCTCGCACCAACTCGGCCACATCTTTTTTGCCATTGCCCGAGGTGCCTGCAAATCGCTCATACTTTTCCACCACCACCCCAGACCAAATCACCTTGCCAGTAGCCGCTTCGGTCAAGGTAGATTCAATCGCGATATCTATCGTATCGCGGCTTTTAATATCCACACGCAATGCCTTCACGATGCCACTTAACTGGAATTGCGCGCCCGTAGTATCGGTGGCTTGCACTTGTATCCCCACATCGCTCAAGCGTTTCGTCATGGACGCGGCAACCACCTCGCTCACATTTTGATCGGAAAAAATATCTTTGCCCGTCAAACCAACGATGCGAGCAGACGAATTGCCCAGCCGACGCGGACTATCCACCTCACGTGCATCTACATAGCCTGCTACTCGAATGCTGATAGCGTATTTTCCTTGACGCGCATTAGCACTAGGCTTGCTCTCTTCACGCACCTGCACTTCATTGCCCGGCTCGGCAACAGACCCCATTAGGGCGCAACCTGCTGTCAGCACAGGCAACACAAGCAGCATCGCCAGTACGCGGAGATTTAACATGAGAGTTCCTTAAGGAGAGTCATTCGCGGGATGGAAATGCAAAACTCATTTGCATTTCCACCTCACTAACGTGTTGAAATTAGCCGCGAGCGATTGCCGCTTCAATTTCAGAGAGGGTACGCGCCAATTCAAAACCTTGAACTTGAGCGCCCAATTGGCGTGCAATTTGCGTAATAGAAAACAGACCGCATACGGTTTGACGACCCTCGACGGATTCAGAAACCACCAAAGCATGCTGACGATTCGATTTTTTCAAACTCGCCACAACGTCGCCCACTTTTGCGCTTTTAATATCTTGGATGTTCAACACTTCCAACTCACGTTGAGTGGACATCACATCACGCACCATGATGTCGGCATGGGTGCCGCCCATGTTTTGCAGGAAGCGCATGGGCTTTTCACCCAATACATCGCTCGCGGTAATCAAACCTGCGATTTGTTCGCTGTCGTCTAACACCAACAACATACGCACGCCGTACTTAATCATCTTGGCATTAGCTTTATCCATCGACGTCTTGGCACGTACGCTAACCACTGAAATTTTGGTTAAGTCAGTCATCACATCCAACGCGCTACTGCTCAGCTTTACGCGCTCTGGCAGGGTTTGGAACGGACGCACAAATGAAGCGCCTGTTTTAAGTGGAGTGGATGATAAAGGGGTGTAATTCGTATGCATGTTTCCTCCTGTTGATAATCTATTTTTTACACGACAGCAATTTAAGGGCTTGGCGGCAGATGCTTAACGGCGGGCATATAACGCACTAACTCATTTAAGGCCAAACGATAGACTTCGCGTTTGAATTCGATGACTCCGTCTAACTCAATCCAATACTCGTTCCAACGCCACGCATCAAATTCGGGATGTTCACATGCACGCAAGCACACATCCGTATCACGTCCTACTAAACGCAACAAAAACCAAATCTGCTTTTGGCCTTTGTAATGTGAGCGTGACTCTTTCTTTCCCCAACTTTGCGGCACATCGTAACGCATCCAATCACGGGTACGTCCCAATATCTGGACGTGTTCAGCAAGCAGCCCTGTTTCCTCATGCAACTCACGGTACATCGCTTGCTCCGGCGTTTCGCCGTGCTGAATGCCGCCCTGCGGAAATTGCCATGCATCCTGACGGATGCGTTTGCCCCAAAATACTTGATTTTTTGCGTTCGTCAGAATAATGCCGACATTTGGGCGATAACCTTCGCGGTCTATCATATTCGCCCCACACTGTTATTCAATGGGGCGGATTGTTCCACATTTCGCCCTCACTGGAAAGACGAACACGCCTCCTTACAGTAGAATCGCGCCCTTCTTTTAGCCCGAATGAGTAATGAACATGCGCGTTTCACAATTTTTCCTGTCCACTGTTAAAGAAGCTCCCTCCGAAGCCGAACTGCCCAGTCATCGTCTGATGTTACGTGCTGGCTACATCCGCAAACTTGCCAGCGGTCTCTACACGTGGATGCCCATGGGGTTACGCGTACTGCGCAAAGTGGAAGCGGTGGTGCGTGAAGAAATGAACAAGAGCGGCGGTATTGAGCTGCTCATGCCTGCGGTACAGCCCGCCGAACTGTGGCAAGAGACGGGGCGCTGGGAAGTGTTTGGCCCGCAGATGCTCAAAATTAAAGATCGCCACAACGTGCAATTCTGCTTTGGACCTACGCATGAAGAAGTGATTACCGACATTGCTCGCCGCGAAATTAAAAGTTATCGCCAGCTCCCTTTGAATTTTTACCAGATTCAAACCAAGTTCCGCGACGAAGTGCGCCCCCGTTTCGGCGTGATGCGCGCACGCGAATTTTTGATGAAGGATGCGTATTCTTTCCACGCCAATTTTGAAAGTTTGGAGCAAACCTACCGCGTGATGTACGCCACTTACAGCCGTATCTTTACCCGTCTGGGCTTGGAATTTCGCGCCGTAGCCGCAGACACAGGTGCGATTGGCGGCAGCGGTTCACATGAATTTCACGTGCTGGCCGATTCGGGCGAAGATGCACTAGCGTACTGTCCCAGTTCCGACTTCGCCGCCAACGTCGAGTTGGCCGAAGCTTTCGCCCCCACCACGCCACGTGCCGCGCCCAGCGAGACGATGCGCAATGTGGACACGCCCAAACAAATCACCTGCGAAGACGTCACTGCCTTGCTCGGCTTGCCCTTGCAACGTTCAGTCAAACTCATCGCACTCATGGCGAACGAGAAGCTGAATATCGTGCTGCTACGCGGCGATCACTCGCTCAATGAAGTGAAAGTGAGCAAGCTGGAAGGGCTGAATGATTTCCGTTTCGCACGTGAAGATGAAATTCGCGCCTTCTTCAATTGCCCGCCTGGATTCCTCGGTGCAGTCGGCATTGACCGCACGCAAGTACGCGTGATTGCGGACCGTAGCGTGGCCGCCATGAGTGATTTTGTAATGGGCGCAAACATTGCCAAATTCCACACCGCAGGCATCAACTGGGGTCGCGACCTAGCCGAACCCGATGTAATTGCCGATGTGCGTAACGTAGTCACAGGCGATGCTTCTCCTGACGGGAAGGGCACATTAGAAATTTGCCGGGGCATTGAAGTCGGCCATATCTTCCAATTGCGCACCAAGTATTCCGAAGCACTGAATGCCACTTTTCTGGATGAGACGGGCAAAGCGCAGGTAATCGAAATGGGTTGCTACGGCATCGGTGTGTCACGCATTGTGGCGGCAGCTATTGAGCAAAATTTTGACGATCGTGGCATCTGCTTCCCTGCCGCGCTCGCCCCTTTCCAAGTCGCCATTGCGCCGATTGGCATTAAAAAAAGTGAAGCCGTGCGCAACGCGGCGGAACAGCTGTATGCCGAGCTGACTGCCGCTGGCATCGAGGTTTTGCTGGACGATCGCGACGAGCGCCCTGGCGTGATGTTTGCCGATTTGGAACTCATCGGCATCCCGCATCGCATCGTGATTGGCGACCGTAGCTTGAAAGAAGGCAAAGTGGAATATCAAGGTCGCAAGGATGCCGAAGCGCAATCCATTGACTTGCAAGATGTAATCAAGCTCGTACAATCAAAGCTATGAAAAAGACAGGATTAAGGATTGAGGAGCTAGGATTGAGCAAAAACCGCTCGGCCTTTCTCTCGCGCCTCGTTCTTAAATCCTCATTCCTAAATCCTCTTCGCTCAACCCTAATACTGTGCTTATGTTTCGCAACTTCAGCTCATGCTGGTGCGCAGCGCGAGGAAGCTTTATCCGCCAGCGTGCAAGCGGTAATGCAGCGCGCTGTGTCTGACCAAGCCACGCCCAAACTTGCCTTCTCTTCGCAACAAGAAGCGCAAATTTGGCTAGATGAAATGTCACTACGCCTCGCCAAGAAAATTCCCGATGCGGCATACCGCTTCGATTTATTAAGTACTGTGCATTACGAAGCAACGCGCGCGGGGCTAGACCCGCACATGGTGCTGGGATTAATTGAAGTGGAAAGTGGTTTTAGAAAATATGCCGTGTCCAAAGTGGGGGCGCGCGGCTTTATGCAGGTGATGCCATTCTGGAAAA
>JAGVFD010000032.1 GCA_020057805.1 Sideroxydans sp.
CCGAAGGGCGATACAGCAGGGTCGCCTTCTTTTTGGTTACTTTTTCTTTGGCGAAGCAAGAAAAAGTGACTAGCTGTCGGGCTACCCCCGACGGTGTTGATTTTGAATCTTGAATACAAAAGGCATCAATATGGCAAACCGCTCCCTCAATCTCTTACTCCTAATCCCCCTCATCATCCTGAGCGCTTGCGCCACCCTCGTCCCCAAAGACTATCTCGTCACTCACGAGCAACTCGATCGCGCATGGAGCAAGTCATTTCCTCTGCAACGTGAGTTAGGCAGAGGACTGTTCAATGCCTCCCTCGCTGCACCCGAGGTGACTTTCCTCACTGCACAGAATCGCATTTCGTTAGCGACCAACTTCTCCGTCTCTTCTTTGTTGGCGGGCGGTGTGAAGGGGCGTATCGGGTTGTCGGGTGCGTTGCGTTATGACGCTGAACAGCGCGCTTTGTATCTGCAAGACCCTAATGTGGAAACCTTGGAGGTCGATTCAGGCTCGGCAGCGTTAGGCGAGACGATGCGACCTGCGTTGAATATGATGTTGAACGAGTATCTGCGCGCGAATCCTTTGTATCAGTTCAAACAAGACGAGATGCGTTACGCGGGAATGGAGATCGACATCACGAAGATTTCAGTCGTGGAGAACGGCATCAAGTTCGACCTCAAGCCTCGATAAGTTCGCACCACTACGATGACTACATTGCGCCTTACCCAATGGTTGACCTTGTTCGTGTTGTGCATCAACGCCACGGGCATGGTCACGCCCATCATCAATGCGGGCGATTCGGTGACCTATGCGGCGCTGTCGCAATACATCGCGACGCATAACGATTGGGCGTTTCTGGTGTTGGATGGGCAGGAGTGGTTGGATAAGCCGCACTTCCCTTTTTGGATCACGGCGCTGTCCTTCAAGTTGTTCGGCATCAGCGCGTTCGCTTACATCCTGCCGGGCTTCCTGTTCCATCTCATCGGTGGTTACTACACCTATCGTATCGGGCGCATGTTCTGTGGGCGTGAAGCGGCATGGTTGTCGCTGTTGGTGTATGTGTCTGCATTTCACATGATGTACACCTCGACCGAGGTGAAGGCGGAGACTTTCCTCACGGGGAGCATCATGGCGGCTTCCTATTATTGGTTGCGCTACGACGGCAAAACCAAGCTGAAATATCTGTTACTGGGTGCGTTGTTCAGCGGCGTGGCGATGATGACGAAAGGGGTTTTCACGCTCATCACCATCACTAGCGGTCTGGTGTGTATGTGGATGTATCAGAAGCAATGGCACAAGTTGTGGAGTGTGAAGTGGTTAGCGGCTCTTGGGCTGTGTGTCGTGTTCACTGCGCCAGAGTTGTTGGCGCTGTATCTGCAATTCGACGCGCATCCGGAAAAGTTGGTGTTCGGACGCACCGATGTGTCGGGTATCAAGTTCTTTCTGTGGGATAGCCAGTTCGGACGTTTCTTTAACACCGGCCCGATCAAGGATGCGGGCGGTGCGCCGTATTATTTCGTGGCGGCGTTCCTGTGGGCGTTCTTGCCGTGGGTGGCGGTGTATGTGGCGGCGATGGTGTCAGGCATTCGTAACTTCGCCGCGCGAAGCGTCGCAGAGCGTTCGCAGTTCGTGTACTTGTGTGCTGCATTTTTCATCACCTTCATCATGTTCAGCGCGACGAAGTTCCAGTTCGATTACTACACGGTCATCATCTACCCCTTCGCAGCGATTCTTTGCGGACATTATTTGTCGGGCGTGTTGGCTGAGGCGGGTGAGCATCGCAAATTGTTTTTTGCGCAGGCAGCAACGCTGCTGCTGTTATCGCTGATGGTGTTGGGGTTGGCAGGGTATGTGGGGCAGGCTGGGTTGAGTGCGGTGGTGTTGGCGATGCTGCTGGCGGCCGCGATATTCGCTTACGTTTATCGCACGCGGATGCGCGCCAACGTGTTGTTGGTGTTGCCTGTGTTCGGCGTGGTGATGTTGTATGTATTCGTTACGTTGCTGGCGACGATAACTTATTTGTCGGTGAGCATTCCCTACAATGCCAATAAGCTGCTGATGGATAAGCCGAGCGCACCGATTTACGTGTTGCAGATGGATGTGATTGTGTCGCGCGAGTTGGCGTTGTACAACGCAGCGCCTTGCTATGCGGCGGGTGCGATAGCGAATTTACCCACCACGGGTGCGCCGTATTACCTGTTAATTCGCGCTGCGCAAATCAATGAGTTAAACGCAAGCTGGGAGCCGATTGCACAAGGGAGTTGGGTAGTGCATAAGACGGGCACGTTGCCGCGTTTGCTGAATTTGGCCAAGGGCGGCGACCTGTTGGAAGATATACGTATAGTGCGTGTGACGCCGCATTTGCGTTAGCTGTGGGGATTAGCGCTTCAGGCGTTTATACAATCTAAAGCGTTCGTTCTCTTTGCCTTTGCGTCCGCCTTCCCATACTTTTTCCCAGCCGATTTCGTCTTCGATGGGCTTGGCGATGCGGTCACCTTGCACTAACAGCAGCTCGCATACGCGGGTGGCTTTTTGGCGCAAGGTGATGTCACCAAAGTATTGCAGCATGGCGCGTTGGTTGTCGCCCACGCGCACATCGGCAATGCAGTTGTACTTTTTAGGCAGCGCTTGTTTCAGCTCAACTACCATGTGACGATAACTCTTGTCTGCATCTAGCAGCGGTAGCCATAAGGTCATCGCCAATATCCACAACAAACTAATGCCCGCTGCCCAGTTGATAAGGGAGCGACGCACCGAACGTCCTACCCGCCAAATCAGCACAACCCACAGCACACTGACCGCAACGGCAATCCAGAAGGCAATCGGATCAAACACAGGGACGAAGTTGGGTTGCAGTGCTTGCAGACGACGGGTGAGCCAAGCGCCGTTGCTGACTAGCAGACCTGTCCAACCCGCCCACAATACGATAGCCAGCATGGCAAAGGTCATCATGCCGAACCAGTCGAGCGCATTCGCCGCACCGCGTCGCAGAGTAGATAGCGCAGCAGTGGCCAGCAGCACGATGGGTAGCAACATGGGCATGGCATTTTGGTCATTGATGTCGGCCACGCAACTTAAGCTGACAAACATCACCGCAAAACTTACCAGTAACAATTGGAATTCAGGCTCATTCCACACGCGTTTGCGTGCTTCCCATACTGTCCACACCGCCAGCGGTGCAGCCGGCCAAGCTAACCAAGGTAAGGCTTTGAGATAGTAGAAAACGTTGTTGTGATTGTCGCCTTGTACGTAGTCAACCCAGCGTCCAATGTTGCGCGTCCAAGCCCAGTCGAAAAATAGTTCGGGAGAATGTTGATACAGCAAAAATGGCCAAATCGTCAGCAAGGGGGCGGCGCATAAGAGCGCGATACCCAGCGTAGAAAAATAAGCACGCGTGCGCCAATGATGGAACAGCATTAAGCCAAGGCTAATCAGCAGAAAGAGCAAAGGCGCAATAAAGCCTTTGCTCATAAAGCCAACACCAACGCCTAGCCCAATGAAGATGCCTGCAAGATAAGGGCGCTTTAGGCTTAAGGCATAACCGTACAACATGATGGCGCAGCCAGTGAGCAGGGCGTTGTCGGTGAGAATCTCATGCGCACGCACCACCATGCCTAGGCAGCCAATCAGTAAAATTGCGGCGGGCCATCCGCGATTGTTGCCAAATAGCTCGCGTCCCGTCAGTCCCGCGAATAGCAGCGTGAGCGCCGTGAATAAACCCGACGCAAGACGTGCGCCATCGTGCAGCGGAAGGGCGGGAGCAAATAGTTTTGCG
>JAGVFD010000051.1 GCA_020057805.1 Sideroxydans sp.
ATGGCTTGTAATGCTTGCCACGCACAGCACTTTCCAATCCTGAATGGTTTCGGTCGCGCATTTAAGGCAGCTGGCTTCACCATGATGGGTTCGCAAGAAAAAGTGGAAGGCGAACATTTGTCTATCCCAGCAAACCTGAACTTCGGTCTGTTGTTGAAGGCACGTTATCAAAAGTCTAATGACAAAAATGCAGATGCAACCAACAACCTCAACGACAAGGTTAGCGGTTCTTCTACCAGCAGCGGTCAATGGCAAATTCCTGACGAATACTCCATGTTCTGGGGTGGTCGTGTTGCAGACACAGGCATGATCAAGATCGGTTCTTTGACCGAATTTGACGCAGCTGGTGGCGGTACATTGGGTTTGCGCGTTCCAGTTGTTGTTGATTTGGAAACAGTTAAGCTGTCCGTTATTCCTTACGCAACTGACGCATTGGGCGCTTTCTACGGCTACAGCGAATCTAGCACTGGTGTAACACGTGGTATTCGTTGGGCTGAACACCGTAAAGAAATTTCTGCTCACCAATACACAGGTATGGGCGCAGGTGTTGCATCTGGTCTCGCATTCGTTGCTCACCACGAAATGGGTTACATCAACGTCAGCCGTTATTCCCGCAACCTGTTCTACACCGGTGGTACCAACGGTACGAACATGGGCAACACAGCTGTGACATTGGCTGTGACACCAACTATCGCTGACTGGGCGATTGTTGCTGGCGTGCAAAGTCTGACTGGCCAAAGCAACGTGTATTCGAACGCTCAAGACATCACTGCTGATCCAACTTATGTTGCACCAGCTGACGTTTATACGATGACTAAAGAGTCAGCCACCGGTGTTGATGCACAAGCTCACGGCGCAATCGCAGGCATGGAAACAGGCCTGTATTTCTCCACAGCTTCTCTCGGCAATAACAGCAAAGTTAAAGCAACTGCCTTCGGCGCTGATGTGACTGTTGTTCCTCACACATTGTCTTTGGGCGCGGCTTACCGTGCTGGTACGAACGGTGCAGGCGATGCTGACAATGCAGTGACTTTGACAGCTGTGTATGACTTGGTGCAAAACGTTGCGCTGCACGCTAACTACTCTATGTACAGCGGCAAGGCTAACAGCGCAGCAGGCGCAATGACGTCTTTGTTCACTGGCATGTTCGAAGCAGCTTGGTAAGTTAAAGCTCACGTAGGATGAGTTGAGCGCAAGCAAGGCTCATCACACAAAAGCTAAGCAGTAAATGAACAGGGGAGACTTCGGTCTCCCCTGTTTTTTTATGCTTGGAGTTGTGAAGGGCTTTTGCTAGACTGCATCCATGAAACTCAAATTCAACAAAGAAGTTCGTAAGTCGATTGCCGATGAGTTGAAGAAAGTTTCAACATTTGGCGGAATCGGTCTCGGAGTATTGGGCTATTCTATTAATGCGCCGCTCCTGTTGTTGAGTGCATTTTTGTGGTGGATCGCCTGCCAAATTATCGCAACACTACTTCTTGCATTGGAGGATTGATATGACTTTTGAACTTGCTGCTTTATTGGGAATGGGCGCTGTACTGCTCTTTGGATTAATTGCTTTGTTGCTTGCCTTTGTTGCGGGCAAGAACAAGGATGATCACCCTGTCGGCGTGCATCACGCTTAAGTTGCTGTACAAAAGCTAAGTAGTAAATGAACAGGGGAGACTTCGGTCTCCCCTGTTTTTTGTCCTTTAAGTTTCACCGAGCTTGAAACTGTGAAAGGAGGGGGAGTCATGCCCTGGCAAGCTAGTTAAAAATGCAACTATAATTAGTTGCAGATTGGCGGTTTGTTAGGGTAGGATTCTTATATGGGAAAACACGAAAAGCTATTGGCGAGACTCAAGAATCGCCCCAAGGACTTCACCTTTCAAGAGATCACCACGCTGTTAGCTGGGTTCGATTATGTATTGAATCAAAGTGGCAGCGGTTCGCGGGTGAGGTTTGAGCATGAGCATTGTGCGCCGATATTGCTGCACAAGCCGCATCCTTCACCCGTACTTAAGCCGTATGTGATTGACCAAGTGCTAGAGGTTTTGAAACAGGAGGGTTTGCTATGAAAAATACAATGGAACACAAGGGCTACACTGGGTCGGTTGAGTACAGCGATGAAGACGGAATTTTCTTCGGTAAGGTGCAGTTCATCCGTACTTTGATTAGTTACGAAGGCAGCAACGCAGAAGAGTTGCGCAATGATTTTCACAATGGGGTGGATGATTATCTGATCATGTGCCAAGCAAAAAAAATCACACCGGAACAGCCGTTCAAGGGGTCTTTCAATGTGCGGGTAGGGCGCGATTTACATCGCCAGATTGCCCTCGAAGCGGCGCGGCGCGGTGTGAGCTTGAACAGTCTAATCGTGGCCGCACTGGAACGGGAAACGCAACACGCGGCATAAGAAAATCTAGCGCAAGCGGCCTTCACCACACAAAAGCTAAATAGTAAATGAACAGGGGAGACTTCGGCCTCCCCTGTTTTTTATGCGCAGAATATTTCTGCTACACTTCTACGCAAGACATAGATAAGTGAGGGTGTGATGCCAACGATCAGTACGTTTTATGGGATCTTCATCAAGATGTTTTTTGATGATCATGCCCCACCTCATTTTCACGTTAGCTATGCCGAGTTCAAGGCAGTTGTGAGTATCCAAAAATTGGAAATTACGGAAGGTCATTTGCCGCGTCGTGCGCAAGAATTAGTTTTGGACTGGGCAGAGTTGCATCAGCAAGCATTGTTGGACGATTGGAATTTGTGTGCGGCTAAACAACAGCCCAAACAGATTCCTCCATTACAGTAGAGGAGTTAATAATGGAATGGGATGTGGTTGAAGTCGTGCCGAAGGCCGATTTGAGTATGCAAGTGCGCTTTGCTGACGGTACTCAAGGAGCGGTTCGGTTTGAGCAAAGCCATCTGTTTGGTGTATTTGAATCGTTAAAAGACCCAGCAGTGTTTTGCCAGGCATATTTGGATTCTGGAGTGGTGTCTTGGCCGGGTGATATAGATATTGCACCTGATGCAATGTACAAAGAAATCAAGAAAAATGGGCAGTGGGTTTTGCGTTAAATTCACTCATAAATGAACAGGGGAGACTTCGGTCTCCCCTGTTTTTTGTTTTGAATTTGACGTGTTAAGATGGTGACACCAAGTGTTACTTTGCATAAAACTGGAGAGATCATGGCCATCACTGCACTCTGTTCCACTACGCTTAAAGTAGATCAAGGAATAAAAGACCGAGTTAAACGCCTTGCGGATGCGCGGCATCGAACCCCCCATCGTGTGATGTTGGATGCCATTGGTGAGTATGTGGAGCGAGAAGAGAAGCGTGAAGCGTTCAGGCAAGAGGGTATTCGCGCGTGGGAGGAATACCAATCCACTGGTGTGCATGTGTCGCAGGGCG
>JAGVFD010000031.1 GCA_020057805.1 Sideroxydans sp.
ACTTTGCTTCCAACGTGTAGTCACTTGGACTGTTGGCTTAAAGTCCACCAATTTAGCGGGCTCAAGCGCCGCCTTGTCGCTACTACAGGCAGTCAAAGCGGTGGCGAGTGCCAGCAAGAAGGGGCGCATCAATTTCATTTGGTTGCGCCCAATCCATCCAACTTCAGTTGAATCAAATTGCGATACATGCTTTTCTCATCAGTCTTATTGAGTGCGAGCTGATACGCCGTACGTGCTTCATCATTTTTGCCCATCGCACTCAATACATCGCCTTTCAAGTCAGCATACAAGCCGGTGAATGACTCTGGATGCGTAGCGTCGAGTTGCTTCAATGCTTCATCAAATTTCTTTTCATCCAGCAACACACTGGCTAATTTCAAGCGCGCGGCATCTTGCAAAGCGGTTTCATTAGCATGCTCCGTCACCCACAGTAATTGAGTTTTAGCACGTGCTATGTCTTTAGCTTGCAAGCTGGCTTGTGCCGCCACCAATTGCGCGCGCGGCGCATAGGCGCTCCCCGAAAAACGGCTCACCAGTGCGTCAGCCGCATCGCCCACGCGCTTAGCATCGTTGCTAGCGGCTTGCTTCTGCACTTCGACAAACAATTTAGCAGCATCGTCCGCTTGCCCGCCTTCATGTTTTTTCCAGAATTGCATCGCCGCAAACGCCAGCAAGCCCACGATGAGCACGCTCATCACGTATTTGCCATTGTCTTTCCACCATGCTTTGAGCGCATCAACCTGTTCCTGTTCTTGCAAGTCCAACTCTGCCATGTTCATTTCCTCACTTAATCAATTGATGAATTTGTTGCTGCAAACCATTCACTGCTATGCGCTGTTGCTCGCCCCCGCCACGCAGAGGTTTGAACATAACGGCTTGCGCCGCCACTTCATCGTCACCGATGATGAGGGCACACGCCGCCGCGCTGCCATCCGCTTTCTTCATTTGCGACTTAAAACTGCCACCACCGCAATGTAAAACCACACGCAAACCCGCATCGCGCAACTCTTCTGCTACACGCCATGCCAGTTGCTGCGCTTGCTCACCTTGATGCACCACATACACATCCAATGGCGCAACCGGATTTTGCATTCCATCTTCTTGCAACAAAGCCAGCAGACGCTCGACACCCATCGCAAAACCACAGGCTGGCGCGGGCTTGCCGCCAATTTGTTCGACCAGCCCATCGTAACGTCCACCCGCGCAAATTGTGCCTTGTGCGCCTAATCGTGTGGTGACCCACTCAAACACCGTACGATTGTAGTAATCCAATCCGCGCACCAAGCGCGTGTTGATTTCGTAAGGGATGGCATGCTGCTTCAAAATGGCTTGTACCGCTTCAAAATGTTGCAACGCCTCGCCATCCAACTCGTCCATCAACTTGGGCGCTGCACTCACCAAGTCCTGCATCGCAGGATTTTTGGTATCGAGAATACGTAAAGGATTGCTGTACAAACGACGTTGCGCTTCGCCATCCAGCGCTTCTTTATGCTGCTCAAAATAGGCAATCAGCTTATCTCGATGTCGCTGACGTGCCGCCACATCGCCCAGCGTATTGATCTGCAACGCCACATCCTTGATGCCTAATTTTTTCCACAAGCGTGCACACATCACGATCTGCTCGGCATCAATATCTGGCCCCGCAAAACCCAATGCTTCTATCCCGACTTGATGAAATTGGCGATAACGACCTTTCTGTGGACGCTCATGACGGAACATCTGGCCTTGGTAATACAAGCGTTGCGGCGCGTTATACAGCAGATTGTGCTGCAACACGGCACGCACGCAAGAGGCTGTGCCTTCTGGACGCAGCGTGAGTTGGTCGCCGTTCAAGCCGTCTTCAAAGCTATACATCTCTTTTTCGACGATGTCAGTCACTTCACCAATAGCGCGTTTGAACAGCGCCGTCGGTTCAACCAAGGGCATACGTATGTTGCGATAACCATAGGTTTCCAGCCAGTCACGCACCGTATCCTCAAACCACAACCACAGTTGCGCCTCGTCCGGCAAAATGTCGTTCATGCCTTTTACGGCTTGTAATGTTTCGTTGCTCATCTGTATCACGAAGCGTAGAGCGCACAGCCTGCTTAACGCCCGCCCATCCTGAAAATTTATTAAGTTTGCGATGGTATCAGAAAACGCTCATTTCAGAATCGCTATATGCAGAAAAGTCAGCGTGTTACGGCTAAAATCTGCTTACCATGCAACGCCCGCCTCACCCGGGAGCGCCACCGTGAGACAGTCAGTTAGCCGGCAAAACGGCGCAACCCAAGTTTTGATCTGCAGCGGTTTGATTAATCGCCACCGTTTAACCGCATCTGAATTTAGCCGATATTGCCGTACACGCGACCGGAACCTTCGATACCGCTCCGAAACTGTTTCAACATGATCTCACGGATCTGATCCATATTCAGCTTATAGATTTCGCCCGGGAACAGGAATTCGGCCACACCCGAATCAAAGATACGTTTCACCTCGTATTCATCGTGCGCGACATCCCGCTGAAATCGATAATTCAGGTAGGACTGATTGGTGTGGATGATCAACTCCACGCGCATACCGCCCATACGGGCGAAGAACTTGAGCATCTGCGTCCTGCTACTGCTGCCGACGTTACTCGAACTGTAAGTGTTGCCCGTCAAGGTGTCGGAAATATCCTCCAGCGTCATCAGGGAGCCGCTGTTGATGGCAGAGCGGGTCATATGACGCACGAAGCGTTTCACATCACTGATATTGTCCAGCACCGCCATCAGCCCCAGCTCATCATCCACCGCGACTGCCGGATTCTTTTCGTTCTTGCGCAACAGTTTAAGCACCTTAGCCGCCGAGCCCTTCTTGCGCACACTGACGTAAACGGGGATATCGCGTTCGCCATCGTTGAACATGCGCCGTTTGAGCAGCGTGAGTTTTTGCCCGTCGTCCAGTTCACCCAGACTGGCACGACTGGCGGCATCGATCACCTTCACATCCAGACAACGGTACTCTTCCGTATCATGCCGGCTAAGCAGATAGACGCTCTCCAACTGGCCGATTTTCAGTTTGGAACTCCAGACATTGCGATTTAGAAACTCAAGAAACGCATAGAACTTGTTCTCGATATCTGTTTCACGCTCGCGCTGATCG
>JAGVFD010000094.1 GCA_020057805.1 Sideroxydans sp.
ATAGTTATGTCGCTATCGACAACTTTTACACTTCGACCATCTACGAAAAAGGGGCTGAGGTGGTGCGTATGTATCAAACCTTGCTCGGGCGTGACGGCTTCCGCAAAGGCATGGATCTATATTTTGCGCGGCATGATGGCTATGCAGTCACCTGCGATGATTTTCGTGCAGCGATGGCGGATGCCAACGGGCGCGACCTGGGCCAATTCGAGCGCTGGTACAGCCAATCTGGCACACCGCATGTGAAAGTACGGACGGCTTACGATAGCGCCGCTAAAACCTATGACGTGACCCTCACACAAAGTTCACGTAACCCGTCCGATTTGCCTTTGCACATTCCATTCGCGCTAGGACTGTTGGATGCACAGGGAAAAGAACTGCCCTTACATCTGGTGGGTGTGCCGCAAAAAGAAAAAACGTGCGTGCTTGAACTCACACAAGCGCAGCAAACCTTTCGCTTTACGCAAATGAAACAGCGCCCTATTCCCTCGCTGTTGCGCAATTTCTCCGCCCCTGTGGTGCTGCATTACGACTACAGCGATGCCGAGTTAGTGCATTTGCTGCAACACGATAGCGACCCGTTCAATCGCTGGGAAGCGGGGCAACGCTTGGCGATGCAACGCTTGTTAGCGCTGGTTAAATGCGTGCAAACAGGCGCAACGTTGAGCTTGGATGCACTGTTCATTAACGCGCTGCGCAGCGCCTTGTTGGATGAAAGCCTTGCCCCCGGATTGCGCGAGCAATTGCTCATTCTGCCCAGCGAAAGCGTACTGGCAGAACACAGCGCGGTGATTGACCCACAGGCCATTCATCAAGCGCGACAATTCATGCGGCGCAGCCTCGCGCAGTCGCTCAAAGCAGAACTGATTGCCACCTATGAAGCCAATCTAACGCCAGGAAAATATCAACCCGATGCGCAATCCGCAGGCAAGCGCGCCCTCAAAAATCTGTGCCTCGCTTATCTGCTGGAATGGGATGACGCCAGCACGGTGCAGTTAGCCCTCGCACAAGAAATCAGCGCGAACAATATGACTGACCGCCAAGCCGCCCTCGCCGCGCTGGTGCAACACAACCCCGCAACGCCCGCTTTACAAGGATTTTTCACGGACTTTAGCGATGAAGCCTTGGTGGTGGATAAGTGGTTCAGCCTGCAAGCCAGCGCACGCCATAACGATGTGCCAGCCCTGCGCCGCTTGATGCAACACCCCGCCTTCACTTTGAACAATCCGAACCGCGCGCGCAGCCTCATTTTTAGTTTCTGCAATGGCAACCCCGCACAGTTCCATGCCGCAGATGGCAGCGGCTACGCATTTTGGGCAGAACAAGTTATCGCGCTCAACAAAATCAACCCGCAAGTCGCCGCACGACTGGCACGCAGTTTGGATCACTGGAAAAAGTATCAGCCCGCACTCCGCGCTCAAATGCAGGCCGCATTGCAGCGTGTAGCGCAGGAAAAGAACCTAGCCGCTGATGTGTTGGAGGTGGTGAATAAAGCGTTGGGGTAATTCGCAATCTATAGCATGCAGGGCGTGATAGATAATCACCCACGTGCGCCACGTCACTTTTAAGGAGATACACATGAATAAATTTTTACTCTCACTCACGGTGCTCTGCCTCATCCCCTCCGCCACGCTGGCTGCTGTACAAGGTAAGGAAGTAATCTACAGCGCCAATGGTACGACCATGAAAGGCTACATCGCTTATGACGATGCGGTGAAAGGCAAGCGCCCTGCCGTGTTGGTGGTGCATGAGTGGTGGGGACACAACGACTACGCACGCAAACGCGCCAACATGCTGGCAGAGCTGGGCTACGTCGCGTTGGCCGTGGATATGTATGGCGATGGCAAACAAGCGCAACATCCTGATGATGCAGGCAAGTTCGCTACCGAGGTATCCAAAAACAAACCTATGGCAAAGGCAAGATTTGAAGCCGCAATGAAAGTGCTACGCGACAACCCTCATGTGAACAGCCAAAAACTGGCTGCGGTGGGATATTGCTTTGGTGGTTCGGTGGTGTTGAATATGGCGCGTGCAGGTGAAGATTTGCAAGGTGTAGCGAGTTTTCACGGCGGCTTAAGTACAGATGCGCCTGCCGAAGCAGGTAAGGTAAAAGCTCAAGTGCGCTCATTCACGGGTGCAGATGACAAGATGATTCCTGCGGCACAAGTAGAAGCGTTTAAGCAGGAGATGGAAAAAGCAGGAGTCAATTACCAAGCCGTGGTGTATCCCGGTGCAATGCACAGCTTCACCAACCCTGCTGCGGATGAATACGGCAAAAAATTCAACATGCCCTTGGCTTACAACGCAGAGGCCGATAAAGATTCATGGGCACAGCTGCAGCTGTTCTTGGCAGAGGTGTTGAAATAAACACGCTGACTTTATCAACTCGGGAGAGAAAGAAATGAGCGATCGTTACTTTACCAAACAGACTTTTGCATTCTTGACTGCGCTGGAAGCGAACAATGACCGTGAATGGTTCACTGCGCACCAGCAGGAGTACGAAGATTGTGTGCGTACGCCTGCTTTAGATTTCATCAGCGACATGTCAAATGAGATGCCTGCACTCTCGCGACATTTTTTAGCCCAGCCCAAGAAGGTCGGCGGCTCGTTGATGCGGGTGTATCGCGACACGCGTTTTAGCAAAGACAAGACACCGTACAAAACCAATATCGGCATCCAGTTTCGCCATGAGATTGGCAAAGACATCCATGCGCCGGGGTATTACCTGCATATCGCTCCTAGCGGATGCTTTATCGGCGCTGGACTGTGGCATCCCGATGCGGATACCTTATTCAAAATACGTGAAGGATTGGTGCAGAACAGTGATGCTTGGTTAGCTGCGCGTGATGATGCGACATTCCAAAAACACTTCCAGTTGGATGGCGACTCGCTCACTAATGCGCCACGTGGCTTCGCTAAAGATCATCCGCTCGTTGAGGACTTGAAACGCAAAGATTTCATCGCGCTCGCGACTTTAAGTGATTCGGTGGTGACTTCAAAAAATCTACGCGCACACGTAGTCGAACATTTTCGCCACACCGCGCCGTTTATGCGCTTCATGTGCAAAACGCTGGATTTGCGCTTCTAGTTACCCCCAACAATCCATTAGGGAAGGTCTGATTAATTCTTATCCGTCGTCATTCCCGCGCTGCGTGTGTTGTTGGGGCTTTAGCCCCAATAAAAAAGCCCGCTACGCGGGCTTTTTTTACATCAACAACATTCAAGCTTAATGGTGGTGACCGCCATCGCCGTGTACGTGGCCATGAGTCAATTCTTCTGCGCTAGCCGCGCGCACTGCGGTAACCGTGCCAGAGAACACCAGCGCCTTACCTGCCAATGGATGATTGCCATCCACAGTAACTTCCGTATCCGTAATTTCAGTGACGGTGTAAAGCATAAAATCTTCGTCATCATCACCTTCCGCGCCACCTTCAAACTGCATGCCCACGGCCACTTCTTTAGGGAACATGTCGCGTGGTTCTGCGCGCACTAATTCGTGTTCGTATTCGCCGAAAGCGTCATCCGCTGTCATGCTAACCGAGAATTTGTCGCCGATATTTTTGCCTTCCAATGCTTCTTCCACAACAGGGAAAATACCATCGTATCCACCGTGCAAATAGCTGATGGGATCGCCAGCTGCTTCAATCGTCGCCCCCGTTTCATCGTTTAGTTGATAGGTGAGTGATACAACGGCGTTCTTTGCAATTTTCATTTCATTTCCTTTACGAGTTTGAGAATTTCTTGTGCGTGGTCATGTGCATGTACGGCATACAGGGAATGGCGAATTATTCCCTGCTTATCAATGATGAAAGTGGAGCGCAAAACGGAAAGTTTTTTACCTCCGCCTTCCACTTCCTTTTCATACATCACGCCATACTTTTTGCAGACACGTGATTCTGTGTCTGCCAACAACAAAACGGATAGTCCATATTTGTCGCGGAAGGAAGCGTGACTAATACAATCATCACGACTCACGCCCACCACTAGGGTGTCCAGCTTGGCGAATTCTTCGTCTAAATCGGTGAATTCGTTGGCTTCGATGGTGCAACCTGGGGTGTCGTCTTTGGGGTAAAAATACAGCACAACATTGTGTTTCCCATGCTGCGCAACCAACCTAAATTCATGCATGTCTGCATCCGGCAATTCAAAGTGCGGTGCATCCATTCCCGCTTGTAGCGGTGTAAATTGTTGTAGTGGCATGACTTCCTCCTGCCGCGCATTTTATCTAATTTTGGACGTGAGACGCGCCTGAATTTGCTTTCCATCATTGGCCTCGGGGATATAATCCACCCATGAAAAATACTCTGCTCGGCGGACTCACTCCGCAACAATTCCTACGCGATTACTGGCAAAAGAAGCCGCTTCTCATTCGCCAAGCCGTGCCCGGCTTCAAGGGGTTACTCAACCCACAACAGTTAATCGACCTCGCTTGCACCGAAGATGCACAGGCACGGCTGGTAACCCAAAAGCGCGGCAAATTCGACTTGCAGC
>JAGVFD010000058.1 GCA_020057805.1 Sideroxydans sp.
AAGGCATTCCTTCGCTACAACTGTTGCATCAGCGCTTTCCTGCGCTGTCTTTAGTGGTGGTGTCGGGCACCGATCAGCGCAGCGATATGGAAGAGGTGCTCAATCTGGGCGCAATGGGTTTTATTTCTAAAATGTCCCCTAGCAAAGTCATGCTGTCTGCCTTGCGTATTGTTTTAGATGGTGGCATTTACGTGCCACCGCAACTGTTACAACAAGCCGTCGCCCAACTAGAAACAGGTCAAGCTTTGCATGACAAGCGCAGTCTGCGTGCGAGCAAATACGGACTCACGCCGCGCCAATTGGAAGTGTTGCAATTGATTGGCTCGGGAAAAACCAATAAAGAAATAGCCTACGCCCTCGCCCTCGCCGAGGGCACCGCTAAAATTCACGTGGCTGCTATTTATCAAGCACTGCATGTGAACACTCGCATTGAAGCCGTGTCTGCTGCGCGTCGTTTTGGCTTTATCGCCAGCGACGAGTTTGAAGACGCGGAACCTGCCCAGCTGGAACATCCAAAGGAAAAATAAAAATGGCATTGCATGACGCCCCGCGCACTCCTTTGCCCGAGCGCTTGCTTGGCCTGTTGCGTGAATCGCGCTGGTTACTGCTAGTCGCCGTTGCGCTTTATCTCATCCTCATCCTCTTTGGCTTTAATCGTCACGACCCTGCGTGGTCACATGCGGTAACGCATGCGACCGTCAGCAATCCTGGTGGCGTGGCAGGTGCGTGGCTGTCTGATGTGTTGCTTTATCTGTTTGGTTTTTCTGCTTGGTGGTTGGTTGTGCTGTTGTTGCAGCGCGTGTGGGCGAGTTATCGCCGCATGCGTTCCGATAGTCTGTTCGATCAACGTGCGCTGTGGGTGTCGCTGGCGGGCTTCTTGGTGTTGCTCTATGCCAGTTGTTCGCTGGAAGCCTTGCGTCTTTACACGTGGTCGGTCGAGTTACCCTTGGTGCCCGGCGGCATGTTGGGGGTGATATTGGGCGGGGCGTTGTCGCACGCCTTGGGCTTTACGGGTGCGACCTTGCTGTTGTTGGCGCTGATGGCGGTGGGTTTCAGTTTATTCAGTGGGCTATCGTGGTTGCGCTTTGTCGATTGGTTGGGCGAATCATTGGAAACCGCTTATGTCTGGGCGCGTCACCAGTGGCAGATGCGACAAGACAAGCGCATGGGCGTACAGGCCATGCAAGAACGTGATGCCATTGTTGAGGTGGAAAAGAAGCGCGTCGAAGATCATCAGCCGATTCATATCGAAATGCCGGTGGTGGAAGTGGTGCGTTCTGCTCGTGTGGAAAAAGAAAAACAAGTTTCTTTATTCTCCGACATGCCTGATTCCCCTTTGCCGCCGCTGCATTTGCTCGACCAATCCACGCATCAAGTGGAGCAAGTGGCGGCGGAAACGCTGGAATTCACCTCGCGTCTGATTGAACGCAAACTTAAAGACTTTGGCGTCGAAGTTAAAGTCGTCGGCGCGTATCCCGGTCCCGTCATCACACGCTATGAAATTGACCCTGCGGTGGGTGTGAAGGGCAGTCAAATTACCAATCTGGTACGCGACCTCGCCCGTGCGCTATCGGTGGTAAGCATCCGTTTGGTGGAGACCATTCCCGGCAAGAGTTATATGGCGTTGGAGCTGCCCAATCCGAAGCGGCAAATGGTTCAGCTGTCTGAAATTTTAGGTTCGCAAGTGTATGCCGACATGCATTCGCCCCTCACCATGGCGATGGGTAAAGACATCTCGGGCAAACCTATTGTGGCCGACCTCGGCAAGATGCCGCATGTGTTGGTGGCAGGTACCACGGGGTCAGGAAAGTCGGTGGGCATCAACGCCATGATTTTGAGCCTCATCTACAAATCCACGCCGCAGCAAGTGCGCTTGTTGCTCATTGATCCCAAGATGTTGGAACTCTCGGTCTATGAAGGCATTCCGCATTTGCTCGCCCCTGTTGTCACGGATATGCGCCAAGCCGCAGCGGGCTTGAACTGGTGCGTGGTTGAAATGGACAAGCGTTACAAGCTCATGTCGCACTGCGGCGTGCGCAACATTGCCGGCTACAACCAACAAGTGCGTGATGCCATTAAAGCCGGCAAGCCACTCACTAATCCGTTCACCCTCACGCCTGAAAATCCAGAAGCCTTGGAAGAGTTGCCCTTCATCGTCGTGTTCATCGACGAGTTGGCGGACCTGATGATGGTCGTTGGGAAAAAAGTGGAAGAGCTCATCGCGCGTCTGGCGCAAAAGGCTCGCGCATCCGGCATTCATCTGGTTTTGGCGACACAACGCCCCTCGGTGGATGTCATCACTGGACTGATTAAAGCTAACGTGCCCACCCGTGTTGCGTTTCAAGTGTCGAGCAAAATTGACTCCCGTACCATCCTCGATCAAATGGGCGCAGAAGCCTTGCTAGGGCAGGGTGACATGCTCTATCTACCACCAGGAAGCGGCTATCCACAACGCGTGCATGGCGCATTCGTATCAGACCAAGAAGTGCATCGCGTCACCGAATACCTCAAAGCGCAAGGCGAGCCCAACTACATCGACGGCGTGTTGAACTCGCTCGATGAGCAAGGTGAAGACGGCGCAGAGCTTGACGGCGGTGCAAATCCAGAAGCTGATGCGCTGTATGACCAAGCTGTAGAAATCGTATTAAAAACACGCCGCCCCTCCATCTCGCTCGTGCAACGTCACCTACGCATCGGCTATAACCGCGCCGCAAGACTCATTGAAGCGATGGAGAAGGCCGGGCTGGTATCGAGTATGCAGGGCAATGGCAATCGTGAAGTGCTGGCGCCTAATCGTTCTGAATAAACCAAAAATTCACAACTCATCTGTCCACGAAAAACACGAAAGGCACGAAATGAAGCATGGAGCAACTCAACTTGGGCAATTGATCGTTCGTTCATCTAGCAATCAAGAAGGGTGTTTTGTTCGTGTGGTTCGTGTATTTCGTGGAAAAATGTTTTTCATAGGATTGTTTCTGTCGGTAGCCACCTTGCCGCTCACTGCTCACGCCGCCGCCACTGATAAGCTCAAAACTTTCGTTAAAGCCTCGCGCTCTGCGCAAGCCAATTTCACCCAAGAAGTGCAAGATAAAAACGGTAAGCATTTGCAGTCCGCTTCGGGCAGCATGCAGTTCGTGCGTCCGGGTAAATTCCGTTGGGAATATCGCAAGCCTTACGCGCAGCTCATCATTGGCGATGGCAAAAAGTTTTGGATGTATGACGTCGATTTGAACCAAGTCACCGTGAAGAAATTAGATGCGGCCTTGGGTAGCAGTCCCGCCGCTTTACTTTCTGGTAGTAATGAAATCGAGCGCGGCTTTACGCTGACTAACATTGAAGCACGCGAGGGATTGGAATGGTTGCAAGCCACCCCCAAATCCGGCGACACCAGCTTTGAAAAAATCCTCATGGCGTTCAACGCCAAATCGCAACTGGTGGTGATGGAGCTGCACGACGCATTCGGCAACCACACCGTGCTGCGCTTCTCCGAGTTACTTAAAAACCCGCCCCTATCAGCGCAGCGCTTCAAGTTCGTGCCGCCTAAAGGGGCGGATGTGCTGGGCGAGTAGTGAGCGTATCGTGCGGCCGCTTCTGTGCCGCACGTCATCCAAGGAAATACCATGACCGACCCTACCATTACTTGCCCCAATTGCAAGACTGAAATCAAACTCAACGAATCATTGGCCGCGCCCTTAATCGCCGCCACACGTCAGCAGTTTGAGCAGCAACTGGCGCAAAAAGACAGCGACATCGCCCGCCGTGAACAGGCCATGCGTGACAAAGAAAAACAGTTGCTGGAAGACAAGCGCAAGCTGGATGAGCACGTGACCGATCAAGTGGCGGCGCAACTCAAAGCCGAGCGTACACGTGTGATTGCGGAAGAATCCAAAAAGGCCAAACAAGCCAGCGCGGTTGAATTGGAAAACAAAGCGCGTGAACTTGCAGACTTGCAAGAAGTGTTGAAATCACGCGAGCAAAAATTAGCCGAGGCGCAACAAGCGCAAGCCGAGCTCATCAAAAAACAGCGCGCACTGGATGATGAAAAACGCGAGCTGGAACTCACCGTCGAAAAACGGGTGCAGAGCGGCTTAAGCGAAGTGCGTGGCCTCGCCAAAAAAGAAGCCGAGGATGAACAAAGGCTCAAGGTAATGGAAAAAGAACAAACCATTACCGCCATGCAAAAACAAATCGAAGATCTAAAGCGGCGCGCTGAACAAGGCTCTCAGCAGTTACAGGGCGAAGTGCAAGAGCTGGAATTAGAAAATTTATTGCGCGGTA
>JAGVFD010000060.1 GCA_020057805.1 Sideroxydans sp.
AGTTAGGCGCATGGTGGGAGGAGTTTCAACATGCCAATGACGAACATCGTGCTGACATGTTGATGCCCGATACGGGGGCCACCAAAAAGCGTCGCCGCCGTACCAAAAAACCTGCGTCAGCGCATCAAACTGAACTCCCTATCGAATAATTTTACACACGATGAAACACCTTGCATTTGTTGGCTTGGGCAGCAATCTGGCTGACCCGATTGCGCAAGTTCGGCATGCACTAGATGCCTTGAACGATTTGCCGCAAACGCGCGTGATTGCACGTTCATCGCTGTATCGGAGTGCCCCTGTGGGCTATGTGAATCAGCCCGATTTTATTAATGCGGTAGCGCAAGTGGAAACGGCTTTGTCGCCGCGCGTTTTATTGAATGAATTGCTAGCGTTGGAGTTGGTGTGTGGACGCACGCGAGAATTTTTATACGCACCGCGTACACTCGATTTGGATCTGCTGATGTATGACGATCTGGTACATCACGAGCACGGGCTGACTATTCCTCATCCGCACATGCACAAGCGCGCTTTTGTGTTGCAACCTTTGCTAGAAATTACGGCGGATTGCCACATCCCGCAGCAGGGGAATGTGGCGCACTGCTTGCAACAATGCACAGAACAAGTGTTGGAGCGTCTCTAAATGCCCTTGAGTAAATACCGATACATCGTGGTAGAAGGCCCAATTGGTGTGGGCAAAACCACGCTCGCGCAACGCTTGGCTGATTATGCGGATGCGACTAGCTTGCTGGAAAAACCGCAAGATAATCCTTTTCTTGCGCGTTTTTATCAAGATGCGGAACGTTATGCCTTACCCACACAACTTTTTTTCTTATTCCAACGCATTAACGAAGTGCGCGATTTAGCGCAGATGGATATGTTTCAAAGCCGCACCATCGCGGATTACTTATTTGAGAAAGACGAGCTATTCGCACGCCTCACTTTGAGTGATGACGAATACACGTTATATCAATCCATCTACCAAAGCCTCGCCCCGCAAGCGCCTACGCCGGATTTGGTGATTTACTTACAAGCCCCCACCGAGGTGTTGATTGAGCGCGTGCATAAACGTGGCTCGCGCTATGAACGGTCCGTGCAGGACGATTACCTATCCAAACTGGCGAATAGCTACGGTGAATTTTTTCATCATTACCAAGCCGCGCCTGTGTTGGTGGTGAATAGCGAAAATTTGAATTTTGTGGATAATGAAAACGACTTTAATTTGCTGTTGGAGCGCATTGGAAAAATGCGCGGACAGCGTGAATTTTTTAATGTGAGTGCGAATTGAGAGTCAGCGAATTGGAAATGACACTTCACCGCAACACCTGCGCGATAGGAAAATCCCATGCGTAAAACGCTCAACACCATACAAACCATGCACAGCAAGGGTGACAAAATCGCCATGCTGACTTGTTATGACGCCAGCTTTGCGACGCTTTTAGAAAACAATGGCGTGGATGTATTGCTTGTGGGCGATTCGCTGGGCATGGTCATTCAGGGGCGTGAAAGTACCTTACCCGTTACGATTGAACAGATGGCCTACCACACATCTTGTGTGGCGGCAGGTTCGCAACAGGCCCTCATTTTGGCGGACATGCCCTTTGGCACCTCGCAAATAAGCCCGCGTGAAACTTTCGCCTATGCCGCGCAATTGCTGGCGGCGGGGGCGCACATGGTGAAATTGGAAGGCGGCGCGGCGATGCAAGAAACGGTGCGCTTCCTGACGTCGCGCGGCATTCCAGTTTGCGCGCACATTGGGCTTACGCCGCAATCGGTGCATCAACTGGGCGGTTATCGTGTGCAAGGTCGGAGCGATGTCGCCGCACAACAGTTGCTACAAGATGCGCTTGTCTTGCAAGAAGCAGGCGCGGGTATGGTGTTGATGGAAGCGATACCTGCCGCACTTGCTACTCAAGTGACTGCGGCGTTGCACGTTCCCACCATCGGTATCGGTGCGGGCGTGGCTTGTTCAGGGCAGGTGCTGGTATTACATGACATGCTGGGTATTTATCCCGGCAAAAAAGCGCGTTTCGTCAAAGATTTTATGCCGGGTGCAGGGACTGTCGCGCAAGCGGTCGCTAATTACGTCGCCGAAGTGAAGTTGGGCACATTTCCAGCAATAGAGCATTCTTTCTGATGCGAATAATCCACTCGGTATCCGAGTTGCGCGCTCATCTAGCGCAACAGCGTTCCATCGCCTTCGTACCCACTATGGGCAATCTGCACGAAGGGCATATCGAGTTGGTGCGCATGGCCAAGCAGCGTGCTAGCTGCGTAGTGGTGAGCCTCTTCGTTAATCCTTTACAGTTTGGCCCCAACGAGGATTTCGATAAATATCCGCGCACCCTAGAAGCGGACTGCGCCAAGCTAGAAGGCCTGGCAGAAGTGGTGTTTGCGCCGCAGGTTTCCGAGATGTATCCCGAACAGCAGACGCTCTATGTAGAACCGCCGCCCATCGCGAATGAATTGTGCGGCGCATTCCGCCCTGGGCATTTTCGCGGCATGGCGACGGTGGTGTTAAAGCTATTCAACTTGGTGCAGCCGCAGATTGCCATTTTTGGAAAAAAAGATTACCAGCAGCTCGCCATCATTCGGCAGATGGTCACGCAGTTCAATCTGCCTATTGAAATAGTGGGGGCAGAAACTTCCCGTGCGGCGGATGGATTGGCCTTGAGCTCGCGCAATCAATATCTTTCTGCGCCAGAACGAACCGAAGCGGTCTATTTGTATCGAACGCTGACTCATCTAGCAACCGAGCTAAAAGCAGGAAATCATAACTTTGCTTTACTTGAGCGTCATGCTGGTCAAACTTTGGCGAATCGAGGATGGGAGGTGGAATACATCTCTATTCGTAGTCAGCATAGTTTGGGATTCCCCGCGTTAGGTGGGCACAAGTTAGTGATTGTTGCGGCGGTCAGGCTAGGCAAAACACGGTTGATTGATAACCTTGAGGTTTGTCTTTAGGGCATCGACGTTTATAATGCGCGCCCGTAGTCGATGGGCGGAATTAATAATTGTCTTTCTCGTTTGCCTCCTTGCCCGTTTGCGGGAGAGGATTGAGGAGAGGGCGTTGGAGAAAGTAAATGCAACGAACCATGCTACAAGCGAAATTGCACCGTGTGCGCGTAACGCAGTCTGAACTGCATTACGAGGGTTCGTGCGCCATCGACGACGATTTGTTAGATGCATCAGGCATCAAAGAATATCAGGCGATTGATATTTACAACGTTACCAACGGAGAGCGTTTTTCAACCTACGCCATCCGTGCCCAACGGGGGTCGCGCACCATATCTGTCAATGGTGCCGCCGCGCATAAAGCGCATCCAGGCGACATCTTGATTATCGCCGCCTACTCAATCTATACCGAAGCCGAGCTGCAAAACTTCCATCCCACTCTCATCTATGTAGATGAGCACAATCGCATTATTGGCAAGCGCGACAGCATCCCTGTTCAAGCAGGCTAATTTTCACTACGCATTGCCATTCTCACGCCGTAAATCCTTATTAATTAGTTGGTTAGTAAGGTAATAAGCACTTTGGACTATTGACCAAAGTAGTGTGTGCGCGTAGTTTTGTGCCCTAATTCAATTTCCAAGAGTAAGGCGTGATTAGTATGGGTCAAATTAAATGGGCGGGTGCTTTGCTAGGACTTTTGTTAGGCACTTCTGCGTTGGCTGCTGTGCCTAAAGTGCAAGGGAAGGCGGATAAGATGTTGCAAGATTCTCAACGGCTTGTCGAAACGGGTAAGTTTGCTGAAGCTTATACGCTGATGCAGCCTTTTGAGTTCGAGAAATCGGGTGATGTTACTTTTGATTACCTGTTTGGGATTAGTGCGGTGAATGCAGGGAAGCCAGATAGAGCCACGTTGGCGCTGGAGCGCGTTGAAGCTATTTATCCCGAATTCGGGGATGTGCGGATG
>JAGVFD010000030.1 GCA_020057805.1 Sideroxydans sp.
GCCATGGCACAACGGGAAATCGCGCTGGCCGTTGGCGAACCCCCTGCCACCAAAGGCTATCCCCCTTCTGTGTTTGCCAAGCTGCCGCAACTGGTAGAACGCGCCGGCAATGGGGTTAACGAAGGTGGTTCAATCACCGCTTTCTACACGGTATTAACGGAAGGCGATGACCAGCAAGACCCCATTGCAGATAGCGCGCGCGCCATTCTGGATGGTCACATCGTGTTGTCGCGGCACTTGGTTGAACAGGGACACTACCCCGCCATCGACATTGAAGCGTCGATTAGCCGCGTAATGCCGCATTTAGTTTCTCCGGCCCATCTGGCTTTGGTGCAACGTTTCAAACACATGTACTCCTTGTATCAACACAACCGCGATTTGATTAGCGTGGGGGCGTATGTGCATGGCAACGATGCTGTTGTAGATGAAGCGATTGCGCTGTATCCAAAAATGGAAAGTTTTTTGAAGCAAGGCATGTTTGAGAAAGAATCGTCGCAAGACAGCTTTGCCCAACTTCACGCCTTGTTCGCACACACTCAATAGTGAGCCAAATCATGCGCAAACCCTTTTCCTTGCAGCCCCTTCTCAACCTGGCCGTGCTGAAAAATGAATCTGCCACGCGCGAATTGGGTGAGCGCAACCGCCAACAAGATGATGCGCAAACCAAGCTGGAAACGCTCCAGCAGTATCGCAAAGAGTATCAATCTCGTTTGCAAGAAAGCACGCGTAATGGCATGACGCAAGCCGATTTGCGCAACTTCCAAAAATTTATCAACAAACTAGATGCGGCCATTGAACAGCAGCGAAAAGTGCTGGAGCAGCGCAAGCAATCGGTGCAACTCGGCCGGGGTGAATTTCATACCACACAACGTAAATTGAAATCTTTCACCACCCTAGAAGATCGCCACATCGAAGCGCAAAAAAAGGGCGACGCCAAATCAGAACAGCTTGCCCTAGATGAACACTCGGGCAGGTTTGCGGCTTATCGCATGTTGAATGCGGATGATAAAAAACATTAAGGAGTGAGCTGCTATGCCTCAACTCGACACCACCAACCTACTCACCGCTGCTGCCACCAAAACGAGTAGGCCTGCCAATACCGCAGCAGATACGCAATCGGGTAGCGCATTTGGCGCAGTTTTGGCCAATCAACAAATCGTTGCAGAGGCACAGCTACCTGATGCTGTATCAGGTAAAACCGAGCTTGATTTGGTCAAAACCATATCCCCCGAAAAAGAGAATCTCTCGCTCAATAATAAAGAGACGCACGCGTTGGATGAAACTGACAAACCCGCTGACACCACAAACAACGTACTGGCAATGCTGCAACCTTTGCAAGAGTTGCGCATTGCTCCCGCTGTAAAAACAGCGGACACCCCTATCTCCGACAAGCCGCATTCCCTCCAACGCAACACACACGATTCTTCAGGCAATCGGATTACTTCAAAAGCCAACATGCCAAGCGCCGTCGTTGTGACACAGGCTGAATTGGACAAGGGCAATACGCTTGATGAAAGCACGGTGCCTATTCCACTCGAATCGCAACACTTGTCTACCGCTCACGCCAACAATATGCCTACCGCCGCGATGGCTGCCAGCACCAGTGATACGCCGTCTAGTCAAGCGCTAGCACCCTTCACCGCAGCGCTGCTATGGCAAGCCAATCCAACAACTGAAAACAGTCCAATGGGTTCGAGCCAATCTATTAGCTCGCCTTTGGGGAGCGCAGGATGGGCAGATGATTTCTCGCAAAAAATATCTTGGATGCTCACCTCAAAGCAAGAGCAGATTGCCCAGTTGCACCTCAATCCACCTGATTTAGGCCCATTAGAAATTGTGCTGAAAATTTCCGACAGTCAGGCGACGGCCATCTTTACCTCGCCCCATAGCGCGGTGCGCGAAGCAGTGGAAAACGCGCTGCCTAAACTTCGCGACATATTGGCCGATAACGGAATTACGTTAGGTAACACCACAGTCAGCGACCAATCGAATCGTGATGGCGATGCCGCCGCATTTGGTGGGCAGCAATCACATTCGCAAAACGCACGCTGGCCGTCACCCACCGCGAATCGCGTTGAATTGCCTGAGCTACCAACCTTGCCCAGTCATTCTGCGCAGCGTCATAAAGGCAGGGTGGATACGTTTGCCTGATGTGAATTTGAAAGGCCGAGTTGAGGGGAAACCTCCGCCTTAATCAAAATATCGTTAGCAAAAGATTTCCTCATAATTCCACCATAGACAAGGAAAACTGATATGTCCAAACCAAAACCCGCCGCCGCAGCAAGCACCGATGCTGCGCCTCCCGCCAAGAGCAAGAAGATGCTCATCATCATCGTTGCTGCCGTGTTGCTTTTAGGCGGTGGTGGCGCTGCGTTTTTTCTGATGAAACCTGCGCCTGCACCCGCACATGCTGCGGTTGAAGAAGAGGAAGAAGAAAACGCTGCACACGCCGTTCCTGCTAAATATGTAGAACTAGGCACTTTCACCGCTAACCTAGTGCATGAAGAAGGC
>JAGVFD010000159.1 GCA_020057805.1 Sideroxydans sp.
ACGGTTGAGCTATTAATGAAGCGTGCGGATACCGCTTTATATCAAGCCAAGCGTGAGGGTAAAAATAATTTTCGCATCGTAACTCACACCGATTTTGTCGAGTGTGATGTGCGGTCGGCGTAACTCGTCCCATGAGGACTCTGTATCAGTGCAAAGAAAGTAGGAGAAGAAACATGATCAATGACACTGAAATTTTGAATGCCACCATTCTAATCGTGGACGACCAGCAGGCTAATGTGACACTCATGGAAGAGTTGCTGGGTGATGCGGGATATCGGAACGTGACTTCAACGATGGATCCGTATGCGGTCTGCGACATGCATCGTACCAACCGCTACGACCTGATTCTTCTTGATCTTGAGATGCCTGGCATGGATGGCTTTGAAGTAATGGAAAGCCTAAAAATTATCCAAGCAGATGACTATGCCCCCATCTTGGTAATCACCGCGCAACCTGATCACAAACTGCGCGCGCTCTCTTCTGGCGCTAAAGATTTCATCGCCAAACCATTAGACCTAGTCGAGGTAAAAACCCGCATCCACAACATGCTGGAAGTTCGTTTGTTGTACAAGCAGCTTTCTCAATACAACAAAGAGCTAGAGCAGAAAGTGGCTATCCGCACCGCCGAACTGAGCAAAAGTGAAGCGCGTTTTCGCCGCTTGGCCGAGCTGTCTTCCGACTGGTATTGGGAGCAAGACGAGAACGGTCATTTCACCAAGGTGTACGGCCCTGCACTGGAGATGTTGGGCGTGCAAGAAAGTGACGCAACCGCACCCAAAAGAGAAGACCAAGGCGCGTACTGGAGTGAGACCAAACAGAAGATGCTGGATGAATTTATTACAGCCAGAAAACCTTTCATCGACTTCGTGTACAGCCGCAACAAGCCAGATGGCACAGAACAACATCTGATGGTGAGCGGTGAACCTATGTTCGATGCAACAGGACGTTTCATCGGTTACCGAGGTATTGGCAAAGATGTGACTGACTCGATCCACCTTAAAGAAAAACAGACTGCGCCTGTGGCTTAAAGCCATCTCTATAAATTCCGTCATACCGGCGCAGGCCGGTATCCAGATAATTAGAAATTCCCTGCGCAAGTGAGACAACATCAAGATTTTGACTGCTTCGCAGTTTATTTTTTATGACTGGATACCGGCCTCCGCCGGTATGACGGCCTAATAGACAATCCAGGTTAAATAAAAGTGGTAGTACTGATCAAGCGCTAGGTTTCTTTTCTACTCCACCATCCCGCGCGACCCACTGTTGCATCAGATTCAATCCCACAGCAAGCAGCGTCGGGCCGATGAAGATGCCGACGAAACCAAACGCCGCCACGCCGCCCATCACCCCTAACAGCAAGAGAATGAAGGGCAGTTGGCTGCCACGGCTGAGCAAGAGCGGTAACAGCATATTGTCCACGCCGCTAATTAAAATCACGCCCCATATCAACATAAAGAATGACCAGCCGACTTCGCCTTGAAAGAACAGCCAGATGGCCGCTCCACCCCAGATGAGTGGTGGGCCGATAGGTAGCAAGGCAAGCATCCCAGTGGCAAATCCCAGCAGTAACGCTGCGGGAACACCCGCGATAAAAAATCCGATGGCGGCCACAATGCCTTGCGCGAGTGACGTGCCCAGCAAGCCATACATCACACTGCGCACCGTGTTATTGATAATCGTTGCAATCTCTTTCGCATGTGCGCCTACCACTCGCCGCATGATCCCCTCGATGAATTGCATGAACTCAACCCCGTTGCGATAAAAGAAAAAGCACACGAATGAGGCAAGACTCATCTCTGCAACGCCCTGCCCTAATAGGATGCCACTCGCAATCAATATGTCTTTGGTGGGCTCTAATATCTTATTGGTGAGCGCTACCATTTCTTCATGGTTTGAGGCGAGTGTGTGCCAGTAATCATGCACAGCCCCGCCCACCATGGGCAGGGTCGCAACCCACGATGGCGGCTCCATCGGCCCGCGCTGAATTAGTTCACTGATGAATACATAGATACCCATCACGTTATCGCTAAGGCTGTAAGCGACAAGTGCGAGGGGGAGAATGACAACGAGGACAAGTGCAAAGGTCATCGTCGTGGCAGCCCAGTTTTTCCGTCCTTTGAATTGACGTAATAACCACACATAGACTGGCCAACTGGAGATGCACACCACCGCCGCCATCAGCGTCGCCACTAGGAACGGTTTGAGTACCAAGTAGCACCCCCCCACCAAGATGAATACGGCAGCGAGTTGAGCAAGTTGTTCGATTCGTTTTTCCATTTTCAGGTCTCATTTCACCATGCTGAAACAAAGCGCCCGCGATGAAGCGGGCGTCAGTTGTTGAATGTCAGTACGCTCCGCTCATGGCAGATACACCTGCTTGTTTTTCTTTCGATGCAGCATGAATGCATGCACGAACCAACCCAATACAAAACCCAGCAGCAAGGTGAAGAAAATCAACAACGCTCTCGATGTGGTCGCCTTCCAGTAGAGGAAACCTACTTCTACTGGCACAACGTTTTGCGCGATGAATACCACTGCCAAAACAGATAGCAGCAGAATCAATGCAAACTTCATATTCATCATTTGATTTTCTCCTCCGATTTCAAACTAGATTTATTTGAACTTGGCGTGTGCATCTGCCATGCCCACTTTCAAGTCATCCCACACTTTGTCAGCGGTCACTTTGACGTCTTCCCACGCTTCCGCACTGGCGGCGCCCAGTTCTTTCATTTTTTCAGATGCGGATTTTTGTTTTTCGCGAAGTGCCTGCATGGCTTCCGCATGCTTCACCTTCAGGTCAGCACCGACGTTTTCGGCTTTTGCTTCGAGTAGGTTGAGTTGTGCGCCCCACTCTTTCAATTGAGCGGATTTTTTTTGTTTGTAGGCTTCTTGGATTTCCATGATGTTCTCCGTTGTTAAGTGATGATTCGATTTATCCTAAAAAACTTACTTGTCCACTAAAGGCACGAAACACAATGGCTTACTTTCACTTCCTGACTCATCCATCGTCCCCACAGGCACAACGGAAAATGATTCAGTTTTGTTCGTGCTTTTCGTGACTTTCGTGGTCTAAATGGTTTCAATATTTATTTAGATTTCTTCACGACCAGATTGTTGTTCACCGAGCTGACACCTGACACAGCGCTGGCCAATCCATTAGCCATGTCACTGTTCGCTTGGGTATCGACTGAACCAGACAAGGTCACGACACCCTTCACAGTCTTCACACTAATCTGCAAAGTCTTCAATCCATGCTCGGCCAGAATGGCGGCTTTAATCTTGGTGGTAATGCCCGCATCGTCGATGGCAACGCCTGCTTTATCGCCTTCCTTATTCAAAGAATCCACGACTTCATTCGTTACTTTTTCAATTTTCTGACCTGCTTCGTCTGTCTTTTGATCGAATGTTTTTCCTGCTGATTCGGCGGGGCCGGGTTTATTCATTGCATCAGCCAGTTTGTCGGTCTGTTGATCAATCGTTTTGCCTGCTGATTCCGCAGGACCTGGTTTGTCGCAGGCGACCAATCCAGCAGCCAGGAACAGTGACAGCAGGACGGTGTTGAGTTTTTGTGAGGCTTTCATTGGATGACCTTTCTAATAACTGCATTGCTTCGATGGGGTTTGCACAACGCAAGGACTTCGGCACGATGGCCGAAATCCTATTCGATGTTCATTCCTGTTTTTTATAGTTCAACATGATGTTGACGCGACGGTTCTCTTGCTGACCTTCCAGCGTAGTTCCGTATGAAACACGACGCGTCTGACCATAAGCTGAAGTGGAAAGACGAGAGCGTGCGATGCCACCGGTATCCACCAGATAATTCACCACAGCGGTCGCACGTGCTTGTGAGATCACCATGGATTCTTCCGGTGTCAGGCGAACTTTTTCTTTACCCAAGCCAACCGCTTTGCCCGAGTGACCTTCAACCGTTGCGGTGACCGTTGGATTCACTTTCAAGAAATTCGCCACTTCACGCAAGCCGTCGTAGTACATCGGTTGAATCTCGTGCTTGTAGGGATCGAAATCCATCTCTAGCGCCATCGTGGCTCGGGCTGGCATCACTTGCAGGTCGGCAACATCGGTTGCGCAGGCGATAACCGCACCCACACGACGATTCGCTTGCTTGCCTTCACGTGTGCTGTTGTCGGCGATTGGCAGCGTTGAGCCGTAACCCACGGCTGACAAGCGTGAGGGGTCAATCTTCATATCATTGACGAGATAATTCACCACAGACTCGGCACGCTGTTGCGATAGCTTCTGGTTGTATTCAGCCGTGCCAATATCATCCGTGTGACCTTCGATGATGGCGGTAGTCTTGGGATATTTTTTCAAGAACGTTCCCACGACTGCCAGCCTCTCCTTGTCGTCACGCTGGATGACATCCTGCTTAATCTCGAATTGCAAATCGAGAATGCTGCAATACTCCGCCGTTTTAATTTTGACAGGCACGATGACGAATACAGGTGCGGGTGCTGCTTGCACAACTGGGGGCGGTGGAGGGGGCGCATCCTTAGCAAACTTATAAATCACACCGATTGACAGCATGTTGATATCGCCGTTACTGCCTACTGCGTCATTGATGCGATAACGTTCACCTTCAAGACGCATGGCGAGTGCCTTGTTGAAATTGTATTGCAGACCCACCCCCGCTTTTAGATTGGCGGTGCTCTTGTTGGGGCTGGCATTCAATGGCGCTGCTACCGCACCCGTACTGGCAAACGTATCTTTTGATTCGGCATACTGCATGCCTACGCGTCCAAATGCGGAGAACTTATCGCTTAAGGGCAACATGCCGACCGCATCAAAGTTGACGCCTCTAATTTTGATTGTGCCAATCAACGAACCTGCGGGAACGCTGGTCGCTGTATAGCCAAATTGCCCCAAATCAAAATAGCCGCCTTCTAGTGCGAAATAGCGATTGAACTGATAGCCGCCAAAAAGTTTGAAGGCGATGTTCGTTTCGTCGTTGTTGAAGGTGGCCGAAGTCAAACCAGTGCTCAATAGATTTGCTCTGATTCGGTCTTGATCAATCTTCGCGGTTGACTGTCCGATGTTGGCACCCAGTAACCATCC
>JAGVFD010000176.1 GCA_020057805.1 Sideroxydans sp.
ACCACGATGGCGGCAATGCCCGCCACCACGAAAGCACCAACCCACAAATCCAGTTTTGTTCTTTCCATTCTCAAGCTCCTCGAAACATGAATGCAGTCAAAATCACATCCAACAACAAAATCGCCAATGAAGATTGCACCACGGTACGCGTGGTCGCACCCGATACGCCTTCTGCCGTGGGCGGCGCATCAAATCCTTCAAACAAGGCGATGACGGTGACAGCCACACCGAATACAAAACTCTTCAACACGCCATTCATAATGTCATGCTGAAAATCGACGGTCGATTGCATCTGCGACCAGAACGAACCTTCATCCACGCCAATGATCACAACGCCCACCACATAGCCGCCGAACACCCCCATCGCAGAAAAAATCGCCGCCAACAAAGGCATAGAAATGATGCCCGCCCAAAAACGCGGCGCAATGACACGAGCAAGAGGACTAACCGCCATCATCTCCATCGCAGCGATCTGCTCGGTGGCTTTCATCAGCCCAATTTCAGCCGTCATCGCCGACCCCGCACGACTCGCAAACAACAAGGCCGCCAGCACAGGTCCCAGTTCGCGCACCAAACTTAACGCCACCAATGAACCCAGCGCCGATTCAGAGCCGTAGCGTTTCAACGTTTCATAGCCTTGCAAGCCCAGCACAATGCCCACGAATAAGCCCGCCACGCCGATAATAATTAAAGACATCACGCCACTCGCGAACAGCTCTTTCACAATCAACTGAAAGCGGCGAAAGCTCATGCCCGAGTGGGTCAACGTCAAATATAAAAAGCGGGTCGCAAAACCAATGCGCCATACCACATTGACGGCACGATGACCGACAGCACGCAAACTTTTAGCGATAGGCATCAGGCGCTCACTTTCAAATCTTGCGCATAACTACGCGCGCCCGCGTGTTGAAACGGTATCGGGCCATCTATTTCGCCATGCACGAATTGATGCACAAAGGGCTTGTCCGAAGCGCGTATCTCATCTGGCGTCCCCTCGGCCACAATCACCCCATCTGCGATGAAATAAACGTAGTCCACAATCTTCAAAGATTCCTGTACGTCATGCGTCACCACCACCGAGGTCGCCCCCAAGGCATCGTTCAGTTTGCGAATCAACTGCCCTACCACCGACAACGAGATAGGGTCGAGTCCCGCAAACGGTTCATCGTACAAAATCAACATGGGATCGAGTGCCACCGTGCGCGCCAAGGCCACACGGCGCGCCATACCGCCGGACAATTCGGCAGGAAATTGCGCGTGCGTACCGCGCAACCCAACGGCGTGCAACTTCATCATTACCAAATCGTGAATAATTTCTTCGGGCAGATTGGTGTGTTCGCGCATTTGGAATGCCACGTTGTCGAACACCGACATATCTGTGAACAGTGCGCCAAATTGAAACAGCACGCCCATTTTGCGGCGCACTTCATACAGCTCGCGCTGATTCATCTCGTGAATAACGCTACCGTCGAACTTTACACTGCCGCGTGTGGGCTTCAGTGCGCCACCGATGAGCCGCAGCAATGTCGTCTTACCACAGCCGCTACCGCCCATTACCGCAATCACCTTGCCCTTACCAAAGGACATGTTGATGCCGTTCAGAATCGCGCGCTGATCGTACGAAAAATTAACGTCCTGAATTTCAACCAAGGCTGACACGAATTCTCTTTTGCCAAATTTATTAAGGCGCGCATTCTAGCATCACCTCGCATCAGTTCTAAACTCGCATCGCCCCTTGAGCTTATAGCCATTAGTGGCTATCCTGCGCCCGTCCTTAACTTCGCCCCAAGCCCATTTTGACCGCAGAAACGCTCCCTGACCTACTCATCGTAGATGACGATCCGCTCATACGTGATTCGTTAAATTTAGTGTTGTCCGATGAGTTCAACGTGTTACTCGCCCAAGATCGGGCGCATGCCATCCGCTTGGTGCGCGACTTATCCGCCCCACCGCCATTGGCTTTGGTTGATTTGGGATTACCCCCGACACCCCACCGCCCACAAGAAGGTTTTCGCCTCATTACCGAATTATTGGCGCACTCGCCCAGCATCAAAATCATCACCCTATCGGGGCAAAGCGAAGAGGGTAATGCGCGCCATGCGCGCGCACTTGGCGCCATCGACTTCATCGCCAAGCCCTGCAAACCCGAACAAATTCGCGCGGTGTTGCGTGCCGCATTAGCCGCCCAACACAGCGAGCAGCAAAGCGTCACCGCTGAACAAGCGCAACTCGGCATTGTGGGCAACAGCCCGCCAATACAAGCCTTGCGCAGCCAAATACAAATGTATGCCAGCACCCCCTACCCCGTGTTGATTCAAGGGGAATCTGGAAGTGGTAAAGAATTAGTGGCCGCGGCCTTGCGCCAGTTAAGCAAGGGGCATGGTGCACCGTTTGTGGCACTCAACTGCGCTGCCATCGCCCCTAATTTGCTGGAGTCCACTTTGTTTGGACATGCCAAGGGCGCTTTCACGGGCGCGACTGCCGCGCAAATCGGCTTTTTTGAACAAGCCGCCAACGGCATTTTATTCCTCGATGAAATTGGTGAGCTACCCCAAGAGTTGCAAGCCAAGCTATTACGCGTCTTAGAAAACGGCGAATATCAGCGCTTGGGCGAAACTGCCACACGCAAAAGTGCGGCACGCATTATTGCAGCGACCAATTTAGACTTGGCTCAAGCCGTGCGTGACGGACAATTTCGCGGCGACCTATTCCACCGCTTGAGTGTGTTCACCCTCAATGTGCCGCCGTTACGCGATTTAGGTGAAGACAAGCTACGCTTACTCGAACACTTTCGCGATTTCTACGCTAAACAACTACAACGCCCTGCCTTTGTATTAGATGCGAGCGCTAGTAGCGCATGGCTAGCCTATCGCTTCCCCGGCAATACGCGCGAGCTACGCAACATTGTGATTCGCCTAGTTACCAAGTATTCATCTGCGACAGTGAATGCGGCACAACTGGAAGCTGAATTTGACACCCAAACACCGCTCACTAGCCTAGCAAGCGAAGCGAGTAACGACGCTAAACAACTCCTCTTACAAGGAGGCTTTAATTTAGACGAGCGGTTACTTGGCTATGCGCAAACTTACATTAATGCCGCGATGGATATTGCTCAAGGCAATGTCAGTGAAGCGGCCAAGTTGTTAGGCATTGCGCGCACCACACTATATAGCCGTATGGAATCCGCCCAAAAACACAAGGCAAATCAATAAGGGGAGCAGCATGTATTTGGAACATTTCGGCCTCAACGAGCCGCCTTTCAAAATAACGCCCGTCACTGATTTCTTCTTTTCTGGCGCTAATCGCGGCGAAATTCTAGATGCGCTGGTGTATGCCATTACCGACGGTGAAGGCATCGTCAAAATTAGCGGCGAGGTAGGGAGCGGCAAGACCATGCTGTGCCGCATGTTGCTGGACAAACTACCCGTTCATATCAAAGCCATTTATCTGGCCAACCCCAGCTTGTCTCGCGATGAATTGTTGTATGCCATCGCCGATCGCCTAGGTCTGAATTTAGAAGGTCAGCGCGTCAACGTCATTCTGCAAAGCTTACAAAACGATTTGGAATCCAAATACGGACGCGGCGAACGTTGCGTGGTGCTGGTGGATGAAGCCCACGCCATGCCGCTGGAAACGCTGGAAGAGTTGCGCCTGCTGTACAACCTGCAAGTGGGCAAACATAAATTGCTGCAAATCGTACTGTTCGGACAACCCGAGCTAGATGAAAAGTTAGCGCAAACCAACATGCGCCAACTCAAAGATCGCATTGTTCACCACTTCACTATCTTGCCCTTGTCGCAAAAAGTCATCCATTCGTACCTGATGTTTAGAATGCGCAAAGCCAATTACAAAGGCCCAGATATTTTTTCGACTGACGCCGAAAAGCTCATTGGCAAAGCCTCTCACGGGCTCATGCGTCGCGTGAACGTGTTAGCGGACAAATCTTTACTCGCCGCGTTTGTAGAAAATACCCATTTGATTGAAGCGCGCCACGTACAAGCCGCCATTCGCGATAGCGAAATGACGCCTATGCACCAATGGATGAATCGGAAAAATATAGCCATTGTGGGCGGGCTTGTCTTGCTAGCCGGTATTTTGATGGGTGCTGGCTGGCTGTTACGTAGCGAAAGCCAGCCCAAGGTTGAAGCTATTGCGGCTGCCCCACAAGTTACGCCTACCATTAGCGCCGAACCCAGCGCGGCATCAATCGTCGTCGCACCCATTACTCCTGCGCCGATTGTCGTGGCCACTACCGCTCCTGCTGCACCCATTGCCCAAACACCCACCTCCCCCATTACGACTCCAGTGCTTGTCAGCCCGGCCGTCAGCAGCACTAACCTTGCGCCTGAAACTGCCAAAGCTACCCCCAAAGCAACACCCACCCCACCCGCAGCAAAGCCCAGCGCAGCACCTACACCTGACACTTCTGCTGCAAGTTACGGCTTGTTACAGCAACGTTTGGACGCCACACGCCAAGTCATTACCAGCGCACCTGCTGGCAGCGCCAGCATTCAGCTGTATTACACCGAAAACGTCACGCCAGCGCGCATGGAGGGCTTCTTGGGGCGCGCACAACAACTGGGCGTATTGGACAAAATATATATCCTGCCCATTAAGCTACATGAACGTGATGCCTTCCGCGTTCTCTATGGCATCTATGCCAATAGCGAGGAGGCACGCATTGGCATCGCAGCATTGCCGCAACGTTACCAAGATGCATTTGCACCTACTTTGCACTTGCTAGACAACTAGCAGAATCCACCCTAACTCACTGAACCATAAAATATATAGGCCTATCTGCGCATTGCTTGATTCGCATAATTAGTGTTACCTTTCAGCAAAACTAACAAGGGAAGAACAGAATGAAACCAATCTACGCACTGTTTCTTACGTCCGGTTTCGTCGCACTTTCTGCATGTGGCACGAAAGCGATGAAGCCTTCCGCCCAGCACCTTCAACAAACACCAGAAACCGTCCAAGCGCCGCCGCGCAACATTCCGCCTGCCAGCAAAAACGCGGTTGTATTGCCTCCACCGAAAGCCGCAGTCAAAGTTGAAACGTACAGCGTAGTAGTCACCAACCTACCTGCACACGACCTATTGTTTGCCTTAGCGCGCGATGCCAAATTAAACAGCGACATTCACCCCAGCGTGCAAGGTGAAGTCAGCATCAACGCCATCAACCAAACCCTGCCGCAAATCCTCGACCGCATTTCTAGACAAGTCGATATGCGCTATGAAATCAGCAATGGCGTGTTGGTTGTAATGCCCGACTCGCCCTACCTAAAAAGCTACAAAATTGATTACGTGAATATGTCGAGGGATGCCGAAGGGGGCGTGGCAAATGGCAATCAAATTGGCGGTGGGTTAGGTGTAAATAACTCTAGGTTGACGATTACGAACACTACAAAGAATCACTTCTGGGAAACCCTAGTAAAAAACGTGACCGACATGCTGCGAGAAACAGACAAAATTCTGCCGGAAGGGTCGAGTGAAACAACAGTGCAACAGAACGGCACAAAAAGTACCAGCGCACCTGCCAAACCTAATGCAAAGACTGCCGGAAAAGATGATGCGGGCAACAATAGTGACGCGACCGTTATCGAAGGTGAGGGCACTACCGTCACACGCCGCAGTACCTTCCGTGAGGCTGCATCCGTTATCTCTAATCCAGAAGCGGGCGTGTTGACTGTACGTGCCACCAGCCGCCAGCATGAAAAAATTAACGAGTACATCACGCAAGTGATGCGCAATGCGCGTCGCCAAGTGTTGATAGAAGCCACCATTGCGGAAGTGCACTTAAGTAGTAATTACCAACAAGGCATCAACTGGTCGCGCCTGATTCCTGCGGGCAAAAAAGGCATTTCCATTGGGCAAGGTGGTGCGGCGGTTACCCCTGGCACGCAAACTACGGGCGCAATGATTTTGAACTACGCTGACCCCACATCAGCGATTGCAACATTGGCAGGCAGTGTGAAATTGTTGGAGACTTTTGGTGATGTTAAAGTGCTTTCCAGCCCAAAATTGAGCGTGATGAATAACCAAACGGCGATGTTGCGCGTGGTGGATAACAACGTTTATTTCATTGTCAGCTCAACTACCACCCCCGCCACTGCCACCAGTGGCCCTATTACCACCTACACCACGGTAGTCAACACCATTCCTGTCGGTTTTTCCATGAGCGTGACGCCACAAATCAGCGAAAACGATACGGTTTTACTAAATGTACGTCCCACCATCACGCGACTACTAACCCCTGCGGATGACCCAACGCCAAACTTGCTGGTGAAAAATCAAATTCCACAAGTATCTACGCGCGAAATGGAGTCCGTACTCAAAATCGAAAACAATCAAATCGCTATTTTGGGCGGTTTGATGCAAGACGAAATTGACAACCAATCGAATGGCATTCCCGGACTCAGCAGCCTTCCTTTCCTAGGCAACGCCTTCAAAAATCGCGATGACACCAAGACCAAAACCGAGTTGGTTATCTTCTTACGTCCCGTGGTCATTAAAGAATCCAGCCTCAACGGTGATTACAGCAACTATCGCGGCAATTTGCCCGACGAACAGTTTCTGAAGCCAGAAAGTGAAAAGGCACAACCATGAGCCTCCTTCTCGACGCGATGAAAAAAACGGGGGACAAAGCTACCGGTTTGCCTACCGACAACTTAACCGTGGATGAGTACACACACACACACCGCAACGTTCAGACAGCAAGCAATCTCGCGCGGCGGGAGAAAATTTATTCGCTGCAAAAAAGAAGAAAGCGTCGCCTGGATTTCGCTGGACGCTGGGTCTCGTTCCCACCACGTTCATCATCTGCTCGGCCATCGGTAGCGTGTATGGTTTTTACGTTTGGCGCGAACTCAATCCATCTGCGCCACCTGCACCGGTGATGGCGCAACATCGAGAATTGCCTCCGCCCAGCCCAGTCTATACGCCTCCGCCCCCTGTTTTAGTGGCGAACATTGCGCCTGAAGTGGCTATCAAGCCCACGCCTGTGGCGGCTGAAACGAAACCTGCACCTGTTGAAAAATCAACTGTCTCAACAAAATCGAATGTTGCGCCCACCAACGCACCTAGTGAGAAATCTACTCGTGCTAAACCAGCGCCTTCCCAAGTAGCGATTGCGCATCAATCTGCCACCGATACGATTACGCCCGCGTTAGTGAATGCCTATCAAGCCTATCAACGCGGCGATTACGTCACGGCAAGCCAAGGCTATCGCGCTGTGTTGCAAAAAGATGGGCAAAACCGCGATGCTTTACTCGGCCTCGGCGCGATTGCGCAACAACAGTCGCAAGACCAAGCCGCCCAGCACTATTACCGTCAAGTGTTGCTCCTCGACCCGCGCGACCCAGTGGCGCTAGGCGCAATGTCGGCCTACAGCACCAGCAATGGTGTGGATGCTGAAAGCAACTTGAAGCAATTGCTGTCGGAGCAACCGCGTTCAGGTGCATTAAATTACGCACTGGGTAATGTGTACGGCGAGCAGTCACGTTGGGCGGAAGCACAGCAAGCTTATTTTGATGCGCACACTTTAGAGCCTGCCAATGCGCAATTTACCTACAACCTTGCGGTGAGTCTTGACCATTTGAGCCAAAGCAAACAGGCAGCGCAGTATTACCAGCAAGCCTTGCAACTTGACCCTGCCAACACCGCCGGATTTGATCACGCCCAAGCGCAGCAACGCTTGAACGAGCTGACCCCGTCTCGTTAAGGAGCAAGCATGGCCGTTCCGCTACAACAAAAGCAGCAGCCCATCGGTCAGCTGCTAATTTCCAAAGGCGTGATCAGCGAGGATCAGCTGCGTATTGCTACGCAAGAACAAAGTAAATCTCCGCAGCCTCTGGGACGCTTGTTGGTGCGCTTGGGCTTCCTTTCTGAAGCCACGATTCGTGATGTGCTCTCCGAAAATCTAGGACAAGAAAGTGTTGACCTAGCCAATGTCATTGTCGATTCCGCTGCGGTCACTTTAATTCCCAAAGAAGTGGCGCGACGTTATTTGCTCG
>JAGVFD010000086.1 GCA_020057805.1 Sideroxydans sp.
AGCAGGGTGAAAAGTACGACGAAAAGAAAATTTCAGAATACTTCCGCGATCACGCTTGGTTTATCGCTTTTGCGCCTGCGGATAAGCCACGCATCGCCTTGGCAGTATTAGGAGAGAACGCGGGGCACGGTGGTTCGGTAGCGGCGCCGATTGCACGCAAGGTGTTGGATTATTATTTGCTAGGTAAAGTGCCAACGCCGCTAAAAAAGGTGGATGAAAAAGCCGTAGTGGAGAACGACTGATGAATGTTAGGCAATTAAAACAGCGTTTCATGTTGCACCTTGATCCCGTGTTGTTATCAGGGCTGGGGGCATTATTGATGGTTAGTTTGATTGTGCTATTTAGCGCCACCGACGGTAGCTGGATGCGTATTTTGGGGCAGATGGTCAACATCCTCGTGGCGTTCACCGCGCTGTGGATTGTCGCCAACATGCCCTTGCATTGGCTGATGCGCATTGCCGTTCCGCTGTATTTATTGGGATTATTTTTGCTCATTGGTGTCGCTTTATTTGGCGACATTAGTCATGGCGCACGGCGTTGGCTTAACGTTGGTGTGGCGAGCATTCAGCCTTCGGAGTTAATGAAAATTGCCGTGCCGCTGATGATGGCGTGGTACTTCGAAAAAAATGAAGCGACGCTCACGTGGCGCAATCATTTTATCGCGGCCATTTTGTTGTTAATACCTGTGGCGCTCATCGTGCGCCAGCCCGATTTGGGTACTTCCATCCTGATTGCGGCGAGCGGATTTTATGTTCTGTTCCTAGCAGGCTTAAGTTGGCGCCTGATGGGCGCGCTATTTATTGGTGCATTAGTGAGTGCGCCCTTTGCGTGGAGCATGTTGCATGACTATCAGCGTCACCGCGTGATGATGCTGTTCGACCCTTCGCAAGACGCGCTGGGTAAGGGTTATCACACTATTCAAGGCATGATTGCCGTGGGGTCAGGTGGTTTCTTTGGTAAGGGTTATATGGATGGCACACAGACCCATTTAGACTTTTTGCCAGAACGTAGCACCGACTTTATTTTTGCCGTGTTCTCGGAAGAATTTGGCTTCCTCGGTAATTTGATTTTGCTGGGCATTTACATCTTCATCATCGGGCGCGGATTCATTATTACCGCTAATGCCTCTACTTATTTCACGCGCTTGATGGCAGGCAGCGTCACACTCACATTCTTTACCTACACTTTTGTGAACATGGGCATGGTGACGGGCATTTTGCCCGTGGTGGGCGTACCGCTACCCCTGTTGAGTTATGGCGGCACCTCTATGCTTACGCTCATGTTGGGCTTCGGCGTGCTGATGAGTATCCACACCCATCAACGATTAGTTAAAACTTAAGGATTTATGATGAACAAAATTCTCTTCGGTGCAGTAAGCGTTAGCGTGTTGTTAAGTGCCTGTGCGAGCGCACCTAAAAAAGCGGAGCCGCGCCAAGGTGACGCTGCGCCGATTGTGGACATCCGCGCCAGCGGTGCGAGTGGCGCAGACAACATGCCAACCCCCACCCCCGTGACCACTACACCTTCGGTTAGTCCCAATGGTGGTGGCTATTTGGCGGGTGACGGCCCAGGCGCAGACACGCCCAGCCATCTTGACTCCATCCCCGACGCCGTGCCGCAAGCCGAGCCCCTGCACAAATATGCCAACCGTCCTTACTCCGCACTGGGTAAGTCCTACACGCCTTTGCAAGCCACGGGTAATTACAAAGAGCGCGGCATCGCCTCTTGGTACGGTAAAAAATTCCATGGCCAAAAAACCTCCATCGGCGAGGTCTACGATATGTATGCCATGACCGCCGCTCATCCCACTTTGCCCATCCCCAGCTATGCGCGCGTTACCAACGTGGCGACAGGCAAAGCGGTCATCGTGCGTGTGAATGATCGCGGCCCCTTCTTGCATAGCCGCATTATGGATTTGTCCTATGTGGCTGCTTACAAATTGGGCTACATCAACAACGGTAGTGCGGAAGTGGAAGTGGAAAGCATTAAAGTGGATGCCAACGCGCCCTTGGTGGCGGCAGTGGAAACACCGGTAGTGCAGGTTGTGCCGACCGTTGTCGCCCCAGTGCTTACACCCGCCATCCCCGTGGAAATTGCCGGCAAACCAACGGGCAAAATTTATTTGCAACTCGGCGCGTTCAAAGCGCAACAAGGTGCAGAAAGTTTTATGGCGCGCATGAGTGAAGTGAGCATCGACAGCGGCACATCACTTTCTTTGTACCAAAAATCAGGACTCACCCGTGTTCACCTCGGCCCTTATCTTAATAAAGACGCTGCTCGTGCCGCTGCCAGCAAAATGCAAAGCAAGCTAGGCTTTAAGCCTTTTGTTAGCGTGCATTAAGTCGTCACGCATCCTAATTGAGCGAGGCTAGCATATTAGATTGTGCTAATATACACGCCTCACGCAATTTAAGGAGTCGTATTATGTTTGGCAGCCCAATTAAAGAGGTCAACGCAACAGAGCTGAACCAGTGGTTAGCGGATAACAGCCAGCCTTTGCGAATCATTGACGTGCGCGGTATGGAAGAAATCGCTGGCGGTAGCGTCCCCAATGCGATGGCATTACCCTTACATACCTTGCCTGCTCGCGTGCAAGATCTGTCCAAGGAAATTAAAACGGTCGTGTTATGCCACAGTGGTGGACGCTCCGCACAAGCCTGTCATTTCCTTCAACAGCAAGGATTCGCCAACATCTATAACTTGCGTGGCGGCATGATGGGGTGGCGGCAAAGCGGTTTTGCTGCCTATCCTGTTAGCCAATAAACGCATTCGCCGCACACCCTTTAGACTAAGGAAAATCATGGATAAAAAAACAATTTGGATTGCCGCTGTGCTGGCATTGGGATTAGCAATTATCGCGCCCCAACTGATGGGAAAATCCACAGAAGAAGTCAGCGTGCAACAAGCGCAAAGCATGAATCAGCAAGGCGCATTGTTACTCGACGTGCGCGAACCTGAAGAATACGCCGCGCTACACGCACCCCAAGCCAAGCTCATTCCTTTAGGTGAAGTGAGTGCGCGGATGAAAGAAATTGAAGCCTACAAAACAAAAGACATCGTCGTTGTGTGCCGTTCAGGCAGACGCTCGGCGAAAGCCGTAGCAATACTCAAAGATGCAGGATTTATCCACGTGCACAACGTACAAGGCGGCATGATTGCGTGGAGTGAGGCTGGGCTAGAAACGGTTAAATAGATTGTATCTGGCTAGCCGAACGAACGGCTTCAGGTGTGAGCGCGAACCGCTTAAGCTACGCGCAACACCAGCCCTTTCAAATACGCGCCCTCAGGAAAACTCAGCAGTACCGGATGATCTGGTGCGGCGTGCAATTTTTTAACGATTTGTGCATCTACGCCTGCATCCAATGCCGCACCCGCGATGATCTTTTGAAACAGGTCGTCGTTGATGCCGCCGGAGCAGGAGTAGGTGAATAGCAAGCCACCCGGACGCAGCAGTTTGAAGCCCAGTAGGTTGATGTCTTTGTAGGCACGTGAAGCTTTTTCGGCGAAGGCGGCGGTGGGGGCGAATTTGGGCGGGTCTAATACAATTAAATCGAACTTGCGATTCTGGTCACGTAGTTTGCGTAGCGCTTCGAACACGTCGGCGCATTGCCATTCTGCTGTGCTGGCATCCAGTCCGTTTAATTCCACATTGGCTTGCGCAAGGTACAGGGCCTCTTGCGAGGAGTCGATGGAGAGTACGGATTTTGCGCCGCCGCGTAAGGCATAAAGCGAGAAGCCACCGGTGTAGCAGAAGCAATTGAGCACGTCTTTGTCTTGCGCCAGTAAGCCAGTGAAGGCGCGATTGTCGCGTTGGTCGAGGTAGTAGCCGGTTTTTTGACCTGCGGCCACATCCACAGTGAAGCGCAATCCGTTTTCGATTACTTCAACTTGCGCCGGTAAGGCACCGCGCAGCACGCCGCAACGTGGCGGTAGCCCTTCACGCGCGCGCCCATCGGAATCCGAGCGTTCGTAGAGGCAAACAGGCGCACATAATTCTTGCAAGATGTCGGCGAGGGTTTCGCGCCAATGTTCGGCGCCTGCACTGCCTAGTTGCATCACTAGCACATCACCATACTTATCTACGATGAGGCCGGGCAGTCCGTCGGATTCGCCGTGGATGATGCGCGCACCCTCTCCTCCAGTCCCTCTCACGCAAGCGGGGAGCAAACCCAGAGTGCGTCGCGCTGACAAAGCATCGCTAATTCGCTGGCGAAAAAAGCCTTTATTGATAACGTCCCTTTCTTGCCACGACCACACGCGTGCGGTGATTTGTGAATCCGCGTTGTAAGCCGCCCACGCTAAAAAATTTCCTGTTGCATCCTTCACAGGAATGGTTTCGCCACGTGCAGGTGTGCCGTCGATGTACTCAATCGCGCCCGAAAATACCCACGGGTGACGGCGCTGTAGGGATTTCTCGCGGCCTTCGCGCAACACGATGAGGGGCTTGGCTGCGGCATCGCCTGCGCGCGGTTTGCCTACGACATGTGCCGTCGCGTTGTCATCGTTGTGTTGCTTGTCGCGCTGCACGCGTTTGCGAAAATCTTTACCGCCTTGTGATTGACGGTGTGGGGTGGAATGCGATTTAGGTTTGGTCTGGGTCATGGTTTCTTTTTGGCACGCGGATGCGCGCTATCGTAAATTTTGGCGAGGTATTGAAAATCGAGGTGGGTATAAACCTGTGTGGTGGAGATGCTGGCGTGGCCCAACATTTCTTGCACGGCGCGCAAATCGCCCGAGGATTGCAGCACGTGCGTGGCAAAAGAATGACGCAACAAATGCGGATGCACGCCACTGGCAATGCCTTGCGTGATGCCGCGTTTCCTTAAATGCAATTGCACGCTGCGCGGCGAAACGCGCTTGCCGTTTTTGCCCACGAACAGCGCGGTCTCATCCGGCTTGGCGATTGCATCACGTAGCACCAGCCAAGCTTGCAAGGCGGCCATCGCGTGACTGCCCAGCGGCACGACGCGTGTCTTGTTGCCTTTACCCGTAACACGCACCGTAGCATCGGAAAAATCTAGGTTAATGGGGTTTAGACCGACCAATTCAGCCAGTCGCAAACCTGACGAATAGAGCAACTCGAACATCGCCTTGTCGCGTGCATCCATCGGCGTTTCCACGGGCATCTCCACCAACTTAACTGCTTCGTCAGGCGACAGTGCATGCGGCAAAGTTTTAGGCGCTTTGGGCGCACGCAAACCCATACAAGGATTGCTTTGGCAGCCGTGGTCGCGCATTAAATAAGCATAAAACCCCCGCCATGCTGACAACACCCGTGCCAACGAACGTCCTCCCAATCCGCCGCCATGCAGCTGTGCAACAAAGCGCCGTATGTGATGGCTTTTCAAATCAGGCAAGGGCGTCGCCCCCGCTAGAGCAAACAAACGGCGGATGTCGCGCGCGTAGTTTTCGGCAGTTAAAGGCGAGTAGTGACGCTCGTTGTTGAGATAGGCAAGATAGCCAGTCAAGGTAAGGGGAGCAGGCGTGGCGGCGTCAGGCATTAGAGCGAGGCGTTACAGGTGCAAGCGGAATGCGCTGCCTAAAGTTTCGGCGATGCGTTGCAAGAACAGCGTACCCATCTCGGGATAGAAACGCGCCTTATCTTCACTGGCGAGGATAAGCAGGCCGATGGTTTGACCGTTGGCGCGTAGCGGCAAGTAAGCGAATGAACGTAGATGCTCGCTCGCTTCGCCAAACCACGAGGCGGTATCGAATGCGGAATGGTGCGTGCATACGGGCAACTCATGCTGGTCAGCAAACGCTAATACTTCGGCACTAGGCGCATCGTCACGCCATAGGTGCAGTGCGGAGTGAGGGACAGCAAAAATATCGCGCAGATTATTGATTACCAGATTTTGCAAAGTCGCGCGATCATACGAGCCGAACAAAGCGCAATTAAATTGATGCACCTTGTGCTGCAAGGCATCGTTTTCTTTAGCGTACTCCAGCAATTCGTGCAGCTTTTTTTCCAGCTCTTTAACGCGCTCACGCTGCGTCAGCAGTTGCCGTTCAGAAAGTGAAATCGTGCGCCCACCATGCGGATGTGGCAGTGTAATGTCAGCCAGCAATTGCGTATGAGCAGCAAAAAATAAGGGGTTTTCTTCAAGGTATTTTGCAACGTCTGCATCTTTCATAATTCACCTTTAACAATTCAAAGTTCCAACGTAACGCCATGCGTGAACAACAGAAGCATGCCCACCCTACAAATTAATTTCACCTTCAAATACGCTAATCGCTGGACCCGTCATGAGCACCGGCGAACTTTCACCCTGCCAAGAAATAGTCAGCGCGCCGCCGCGTGTGGCAACGTGAACGGTGTCATCCAGCAAGCCACGCCGAATGCCCGCCACTACCGCTGCGCAAGCTCCCGTGCCGCAAGACAGGGTTTCGCCTGTGCCCCGTTCAAACACGCGCAGCTTGATGTGAGTTCTATCTAGTATTTGTAAGTAACCCACATTCACGCGCTTGGGGAAGCGCGGGTGATGTTCAATTAATGGTCCTTGCGTAGTCACAGGCGCAGTTTCCACATCGGCCACCACCTGTACTGCATGGGGATTGCCCATCGACACCGCACTAATCTGCACAATTTCACCCGCCACCTCGAGCGCTTGAATAGGTGCATCACTGTCGCTGATGAAAGGAATGCGCGCGGATTCAAGAATGGGCGCGCCCATATTCACAGTCACCCGTCCGTCGGCTTCGAGGCACGGTGAAATAAGTCCGCTTTTGGTTTCCACTACGATTTCACGTTTGCTGGTGAGTTTGTGGTCATGCACGAAACGCACAAAGCAGCGTGCGCCATTGCCACATTGTTCGACTTCACCGCCATCGGCATTGAAAATACGATAACGAAAATCCGCGTCCTTGCTTTGCGACTTTTCCACCAATAAAAGCTGGTCACAGCCGACGCCAAAATTGCGGTCAGCCAAGAAGCGGATATTTTCAGGAGACAAATCAATTTTTTGATGAACGCCATCAATCACAACGAAATCGTTGCCCGCGCCATGCATTTTGGTGAATTTAAGAGCCATGATTTTCCGTTCAATTAAGCGTGGCGATTATACGTGCTTGGGTTCGAACCTATAAATGCAAAATCGAGCCACAGAGCACGCAGAGAGGGGAATTGCGAGTTGCTACTTTTTGTCTTTTTCAATGTATTGCCTGAATCGAACGTGGATTAACGAATTTCTCTGTGACCTCTGTGTTCTCTGTGGCTAATGTTTTCGCGAACCTAAGAGGCACATAGTTGCGTATGGTCGCGATACATACACCTGTCCATCACCACGGTGATTCCAGCCGCTTGCGCGCGTAGGGCGGCTTCTTCATGAATTACGCCGTCTTGCAGCCATAAATTTTTGATGCCGAGCTTGATGCAGCTTTCGACAATCTCCGGCACATGCTCCGATGCACGGAACACCTCCACGATGTCAGGACGTTCGGGCAGGCTTGCGAGGTCGGGATACGCTTTTTCGCCCAGTACCTCATCTACCAAAGGACGCACGGGGATGATGCGATAACCGAAAGATTGCAGTGCCTTCGCCACATTAAAACTGGGGCGCGAGGCATTGGGCGACAGACCCAGCACGGCGACGCTACGTACTTGGTGTAATAGCGCGCAGATTTGGTCGGGAGTAGGATTGATGAATGGCATGTCAGTTTGCTGTAAAGGTGACGTGCCTATAATAAACGTTAATTATCTACAGAGCTAAACCCCCTCCAGCTCCCCCTTGTCAGGGGGAGAGCAGAGCTAGCTCCTCCCCTGACAAGGGGAGGTTGGGAGGGGTTGGGGCTTTTTGCTATTCAACTTTAAGAGGTCCGCTGTGAGCGCAATCCATCCTTCTGAATTAGCTTTCATTACTAAACACGCACCGTTCGATCACATGGAGTTGGGGCATGTGATGTGGATGTTGGAGCGCATGCAGTTAGGTTACTACCCAGAAGGCGAGGTGATTGTTTCGCCTGAGCATGGGGCGGTGGATCGCTTTTTTGTCATCAAGCAAGGCGTGGTGCATGGTGAGCAAAGTGTGGCCAAAGCGTCCGATGCGGACACGTGGTTAGAGTTGGGGGCGGGTGAATGTTTTCCACTGGGTGCGTTGTTGGCGCATCGCGCGGTGGCCAGTGTCTATCGCGCAGGCAGTGACATTTTTTGTTATGAGTTGCCCGCAGCGGCGTTTAGCGAATTGATTGGTTTGAGTCCCGCTTTCCGCGATTTTTGCACGCGCCGCATCGCCAATCTTTTAGAGCACTCCAAGCAAGTTATTCAAGCGCAGTACAGCCATTCCAGTGCCGAGCAGCAATC
>JAGVFD010000255.1 GCA_020057805.1 Sideroxydans sp.
GTACTACAACACCGTCGGCCAAGGCCGTTGCCCTATCGTGGATACGTGGTGGCAAACTGAAACGGGCTGTCACATGATTGCCCCGTTGCCAGGTGCAATGCCCATTAAACCGGGCACGTGTACCCTGCCTATCCCGGGCATTGAAGTAGCGGTGGTAGATGAAACGGGGCTTGAAGTAGAAGGCACACACGGTGGTTCATTAGTCATCAAAAAGCCTTTCCCCTCACAAATTCGCACCATCTGGGGTGACCCTAAACGTTTCGTCAGCAATTACTTCCCTGAAGAAATGCGCGGCTACTACCTCGCAGGCGACTCTGCTCACCGCGATGAAGATGGCTACATCTGGATCATGGGTCGCAATGACGATGTGCTCAAAGTATCGGGACACCGTTTGGGCACCATGGAAATTGAATCCGCACTGGTGTCTAACCCACTGGTAGCGGAAGCCGCCGTGGTGGGACGTCCGCATGACATCAAGGGTGAATCCGTCGTTGCCTTCGTGGTATTGAAAGGCGCGCGTCCCGCAGATGCGGCGACCGCCAAGAAATTAATTGAGGATTTGCGCAATTGGGTAGGCAAAGAAATCGGCCCAATTGCTAAACCTGATGAAATTCGTTTTGGTGAAAACTTGCCTAAGACCCGTTCAGGCAAGATAATGCGCCGCCTCCTGCGTGCAATTGCCAAGGGAGAAGCGATTACTCAAGATGTTTCAACACTAGAGAATCCAGCCATCCTTGAGCAACTTAAAGAGGTAATTCGTTGATCGAAAAAAAATTCTGTAGCGACACCCTAACAAAGACAGCGCGCCTAGCCGCGCTGTCTTTGTTTTTTATTGCAAGCCAAGCAATGAGCGCGACGGAAGTCATCGAAACCGCCGCCCCTATCCGCGAAGCCTTAATTCTTGCACCCGAACCCATTCTAGAAGAGCCCGCTAACGCCGCCTTCATTGCACCCGCCACCCCAGATACCGTAGAAAGTAGCGCCACCGAAGCGCATCTGCCCGTTTTATCTGCTGTACCAAGCGACACCGTATGGCAACGTATTCGTAGCGGCTTTGGCATGAAAGAGTTGAACAGTCCGCTCATTCAGCGCCATGAAAAGTGGTACGCCAGCAATCCCGCCTACGTATTGCGTATGAGTGAACGTGCCAACCGCTATTTGTTTTACATCGTAGAAGAAGTCGAACGGCGCGGCATCCCCACTGAAATTGCGCTTCTCCCCATCATTGAAAGCGCGTTTAATCCCGGCGCAAATTCCGTTGCCAGCGCATCCGGCATTTGGCAGTTCATTCCTGCTACGGGGAAAAATTTTGGCATGGAACAAAACTGGTGGCATGACGAACGCCGCGATGTCATTAGCGCCACCAACGGCGCGCTCAATTATTTAGAAAAACTGCACGACCAATTTGGTGATTGGGAATTAGCGCTAGCGGCTTACAACTGGGGCGAAGGCGCCGTCGCCCGTGCGCAAGCTAAAAACCGCAGACTGGGCAAGCCAACTGATTATTCGCATCTCAAAATGCCCCGCGAAACCAGCAACTACGTGCCTAAATTGCTCGCCGTGAAAAATATCGTAAGCGACCCCGCAAGTTTTGGCGTGGTGCTCTACGATATTCCCAACCAGCCTTACTTCGCCGCAGTCACGCCATCCAAACAGATGGATGTGAAAATTGCCGCCGCATTAGCAGAAATTTCGATGGAAGAATTCATCGCGCTCAATCCAGGTAACAACCGCCCAGTGATTTTGCAAGACCACGCAGAAATGTTGCTACTCCCCGTGGATAAGGTCGCCATTTTTCGTGAGAATTTAGAAAAAACTGACCAGCGTTTGGTGTCTTGGAAGTCTTACAAAAGTAAAAAAGGCGAATCATTTGCTGACGTCGCTAATCAATTCGACATTCCACTAGAGCAATTGCGCCACGCTAACGGCTTATCCAAATATGCAGCACAAAGTAACGGACAAATTTTGCTCGTCCCCATGACGGAAGATGAAGCGGCGGCTGAGTTTTCACCTTTCAATATGCATGCTTCTGCCACACGTGAAATGTCTGGCTTTAGTTACAGCGTGCGCAAAGGAGACACCATCTCCACCATCGCGCGTCGTTTTCACACCAGTAAAGCCAGTTTGGTGGCCATGAACAATGGCAAGCACCGTCTGCGTGTTGGACAGCGCTTCACCATCATGCCTGGGGCATCCGCACCACGCCGTGTCGCCTCCAAAAAAGCGCGTACCAAAACCAAACAATCCACTAGGAAAGCACTCAAAAAACGCACGCAAGTTAAGCGTGCGGCTTCCAAACGCACACCCAGCCTAGCTGCTAATTAAGAGGGTGAGTAAAGATGGCAGCGCACGTGATGCGTTGCACTGATTGAAGTCTCGTCGGGGTAGGCCGCGCAACTCGGCATCACATGAGTGCAACGTTGTGCAAAGTGACAGCCTGATGGCGGATGCGCAGGCGAAGGCAGCTCACCTTCCAATTTAATAAACACCCGTCCCTCACCATCAATACGCGGCACCGCCGATAGCAAAGCCTGCGTGTACGGATGTTTCGGCGCATGCATGACCTCTGCCGTTGCCCCCCGCTCCACCACCCGCCCCAGATACATCACACACACCTCATGCGCGAGGTATTCCACCACCCCCAAGTTGTGCGTGATGAACAGATAGCTCAAACCCAGTTCATCTTGCAGAGACTTGAGCAGATTCAATATCTGCGCTTGTACCGACACATCCAGCGCACTGGTCGGCTCATCGCAAATCAACAATTGCGGCGACACCGCCAGCGCGCGCGCAATCGCAATACGCTGCCGCTGCCCACCCGAAAACTCATGCGGATAGCGCCACTTGCTGTCGCGCGCCAACCCCACTTTATCTAGCAAGGTGTCGATATAGGCTTGGCGCGTCTCACTACTCCCTCCCATTTGCAGAGGAAGAGACTTATTCAGCGCCACCATTCCTTCTTCCAAAATCTCCGCTACCCGCATCTTGGGATTAAGCGACGCGTACGGGTCTTGAAACACCATCTGCATCGCCGCACGAGAGGCGTGTGAGCCAATCAATTCGCGCCCTGCAAACTGCACACTGCCCCCTGTAGACGGCACGAGTTGCAACAACGATTTTCCGAGCGTCGTCTTACCGCAACCCGACTCGCCCACCAGCGCCAAGGTGCGCCCTTGCGTGATAGACAACGAGACACCATCCACTGCTTTCACACTACCAACAACGCGTTGCAACAAACCTTTGCGAATGGGGAAATGGACTTGAAGGTTTTCAACCTGCAAGAGAGAAGGGAGAAGAGAGAAGGAAGAAGGGGCACCCTCCTGCTGCTCTACCCTTTCCCCTTCCCCCTTCCCTCTTCTCATAGATTGCCCCTTCTCACTTTCCATCCCTTCAGCATAAAGATGGCAACGCACGCCCTGCCCCACTGCCACCTCTGTCCATGCGGGCGTTTTCTCACGACACAACGTCCACGCCTTGTCACAACGCGGTGCAAAACGGCATCCCTGTGTAATGCTACCCAGCGCCGGCACACTGCCCGGAATGGCGCTCAACGGTTGACCTACGCGCCCTGCACTGGGCAAGGCAGCAAATAATTTTTGCGTATAAGGATGCAAAGGTTTCGCAAACAAAGCATCGCGCGAGGCCTGTTCCACAATCTGCCCCGCGTACATCACACCCACCCGATGCGCCGTCTCGGCCACCACACCCAAATCATGTGTGATGAGCAACATCGCCATGCCCGTCTTGGCTTGCGTATCACGTAACAATTGCAGCACCTGCGCCTGTATCGTCACATCCAATGCAGTCGTCGGCTCATCCGCAATCAATAAACGCGGACTGCCCGCCAACGCCATCGCAATCATCACCCGCTGCTTCATGCCGCCAGAAAGTTGGAACGGATATTCGTTAATGCGACGTGCCGCATCGGGGATGCCGACTTGATCTAATAACTCGATACAACGCGCTGCTACTCCCTCGCCCTTTAAGGGAGAGGGCTGGGGAGAGGGTAAATTCGTCGCACCACGCCCCCCCGCATGCAGCTCCAACACCTCCGCAATCTGCTGCCCCACCGTCATCACCGGATTCAAACTCAATCCAGGCTCCTGAAAAATCATCGCCATCTTGCCGCCGCGCACACGGCGCATCTCGCGTTCGGGCAACTCAAACAACGACACCTTTTCCATCTGTGCCGCACCACTTTTATTCACCACCCCATCAGGCAACAAACGCATCAGCGACA
>JAGVFD010000006.1 GCA_020057805.1 Sideroxydans sp.
CATCATCGAAAAAATGTCGCGTATTGGACTGTTTGAGTCCGGTGGTGCAATGGTGGGTTCTTATGCATTCGCTTGCTACGGAAACATGCTGGGCGTCGAATCCTCCGCCTCGCTCAGGAGGACTGAAGACATCGATTTCTCACTGGCACGGACGATTGATATTGCGATTCAGCGCGATATACCCGCTGCGCTACAGGATGTTGATGCTTCGCTCAAGGCACCGAAACAGAAGAAGCCGGGCGAGCGTCCATTTGAGATAGTGTCCGACGACGGATTCAAGGTTGAGTTTCTGACAACCAGAGAGTCCCCAACAGATCGAGTTCCGGTCAGCATTGCTCAATTCGGAGTACATGCACAGCCGCTTGAGTTCATGGACTACTTGCTTAGCGATTTGCAGGATGCGGTTGTATTGAATGGCGTCGGCATCCCGGTCAGGGTTCCGAACCCGGCAAGATTCGCCGTACATAAACTGTGCATCTCGCAAATGCGTCCGGTAGGCATGCAGACGAAGATCAACAAGGATATTGCGCAAGCTGCATTCGTGATTGAGGTCTTGGCACAAGACAATCCCGGTTCCTTATCCATCGCGGTCAGTGATGCCGTGAATCGTGGCGACGGGCTTTGGTATTTTGCTCAAACAGGTGTTAATAGACTTCCGTCGGATGTCATTTCAATGCTGACAGAAAGTGCCGGAGGAACATTGCCGCAGGTATCGATTGATACACGCAGCGGAAACTTTGTGCTCGATAGCGATGCGCATAGGCTGAAGTAAGATTCTGAACGACGAACTGTCCGATGATTTTGAAGGCTTGGATAAACCATGGAAACGATCAGTTTTCTGAAATAGACAATTCGATGCCTGATCCATCTATCCTAATAAATCTCCAAGCTGAAAATGCACGCCTGATCACACTGCTCGAAGCTCATGGCATTGAGTGGCGCATCCCTTCGAAGCCAGAAGCCATAACGCCGCCATCTCCCTTGGAGATGGCCCCATCGAACCTGAGCACCGATGAGAAGGTACTCTTGTTTCGTCGCCTGTTTCGTGGAAGAGACGATGTTTACCCCATACGTTGGGAAAGTCAGAAAACCGGGAAATCCGGATACGCTCCGGCTTGTGCCAATGAATGGCGTACCGGCGTATGCAATAGGCCTCGCATCAAGTGTTCCGATTGCAGCAACCGCTTGTTGAAGCCATTTTCAGATGTAGTCATTTACGACCACCTCGCGGGCGAACACACGGTTGGCGTTTACCCCTTGCTGTCCGACGACACATGCTATTTTCTCGCAGTCGATTTCGACGAGGCTGAATGGAAAATGGATGCACAAGCCTTTGTTCAGTCTTGTCATGAACTGGGCGTACCGGTTGCGCTTGAAATATCACGCTCTGGTAATGGTGCACATGCGTGGGTGTTCTTTGCCAGAAGGGTTTCAGCCCGGGATGCACGCCGCCTCGGCACAGCTATCATCAGCACCACGTGCGCTCGCACCCGTCAACTGAAGCTAACGTCATACGACCGGTTGTTTCCCAACCAGGACACGATGCCAAAAGGTGGATTTGGCAACCTGATAGCGCTTCCCTTGCAGAAGAGGCCGCGCGAGAACGGTCGCAGTGTGTTCGTCGATGATTCGTTGCACCCATATCCAGATCAGTGGGCATTTTTATCTGGCATCCAACCGATGCCGTTCGAGGATGTTGAACCAACCATACTGCGCGCTACCGGTGGCACACATCCGCTGGACGTAACGTTTATCGACGAAGAAGATCACAAGGAACCTTGGAAGCGGTCTGCGCTAGTGTCCAACAAACTGGCTGGCAGCATGCCAAAATTGCTCACAGTGACGCTAGCCAATATGATTTATTTCGAGAAGGCGCAGCTACCTCAATCTTTGGCTAATCGCCTGATTCGGCTGGCCGCTTTTCAGAATCCGGAGTTCTACAAGGCACAGGCTATGCGCTTTGCTGTATGGGATAAACCCCGTGTGATTGGCTGCGCCGAAAACTATCCCAACCACATTGCACTACCGCGCGGTTGCCTGGATGCTGCTCAGGAATTGCTTCGGGAAAACGGTATCCGTTGCGAAGTGCGTGATGAACGTTTTGGAGGACAACCAATTGACGTTGCCTTTGCCGGAACACTGAGAATAGATCAGGAAGCAGCGATAGCCGGAATGTTGCATCACGATGCAGGCGTATTTTGCGCACCGACAGCATTTGGCAAAACAGTAGTTGCAGCTGCAATGATCGCCAAGCGAGGCTTCAATACACTCGTTCTTGTCCATCGGACTGAATTGCTGAAGCAGTGGCAGGAACGGTTGCAGTCCTTCCTTGGCGTTGGCAAAGGTGTGGTCGGAACCATAGGTGGTGGCAAAGCCAAACCAACCGGCATTATCGACATTGCAGTCATGCAGTCGCTGTCACGCCAAGGTGAGATCAATCCGCTCGTTGAAAACTACGGTCATGTCATTGTGGACGAATGCCACCATATCGGAGCGGTATCGTTCGATGCCATCTTGAAACGTGTTAAAGCGAAATACGTGCTTGGGCTGACTGCAACGCCTTTCCGCCGTGATGGTCAGCAACCGATTATTTTCATGCAATGCGGACCGATCCGCTATACAGCGGCAAAGCCTGACAGTGCGCCGCATGATTTAGAAGTTGTGCCATATCTCATCAATAATCAAATCGACCTTGCCCAAGAAGCTGGCATTCAGGACGTTTTCCGCTACCTAGCCAACGACGCAGGCCGTACCGCCATGATTGCTGCTGAAATCAAAACTGCCTTTGACCAAGGGAGAAAGGTGCTCGTGTTAACTGAACGTACAGAACACTTGGATGCTATCAAGGCGGCATTGGGTGAAAGCCCTCCATCGCTTTTTGTTCTGCATGGACGGATGTCAAAGAAACAACGCATTTTGTTGATTGACGAGCTCAATCGATTGCTCCCCGACGTACCTCGTATCCTGCTTGCCACTGGCAAGCTTGTCGGTGAGGGTTTTGACCACCCACCGCTTGATACTCTTGTGCTGGCAATGCCGATCTCATGGAAGGGTACATTGCAGCAGTACGCAGGGCGTTTGCATCGTGAACACGCAAGCAAGACCGAAGTGCGCATTATCGATTTCGTAGACACGGGGCATCCAGCTTTGTTCCGCATGTGGGAGAAACGACAACGTGGTTATCGTGCAATGGGATACGGAATCAAATAAACCGCGAGGTTAGAACAGTAAAAGTGCCCAGTTCCTTCCGGTTGAACACCAAGTGAAAATGAAAAACTCCCTTATGGAATAAGGGAGTTTTGAAGGTGGCCCTCGACAGGAATCGAACCTGTAATTGCCCCTTAGGAGGTGCCCCCTCTGGTGGTGCCAATTACATCCATATCGAATTGATTGAATTTTAGCGAGTATTTAATCGAGATGATACTGAGATATAGCGGAGTCAGCTTCGTTTGATCGAGTTGCTCGACACCAGTGCTGACATAGTGCTTCAAACTTATTCAAAAAGCATAAAAATGGTACGATACAAGTGTTTGGGCACAATAGAGCCATTTAGTGGAGGTTATGTGAGAGTTCATCGGATGGTTTTTCGTTTGGACTTCCAACGTCCCAACTTCGATATCATCAACAGTCCTGGAACTGTGATGAAGATTCTTAGTGGGATGGGCGAGCAATATTGGCCTGAGTTTAAAGACGACTCAGCCAATAGAAGAGTTAGCACTTCAAGCGTTGATAAAGAGAAAGGAACTCTACGTCAAATTACTGTGGAGCCAACCGCAATTACTTTTGTGCTTGAATTGGCAACAGGAATTGATCTTAATTCTGTAGACACCGATGATGCTGTTTCAGCCTTATTTAAAGGCATACACAGCTTGTGCGACGCATTTAATATCAACGAAATTCAAAGAGCAGGGATTCGCTTCACAGCCTTGGGGGAAATCAAAGAATCTACTTCTGGATTGGGGGCGGTATTTAATAAGTTGATTGATGGCGAGTTAGTGCGTTCAGTGAACGCCAGCCTCGGTGATATTAAAGACATTGGCCTTGCGTTTGATGGTGAGGGGGCTGATAAACTATGCTATCACTGTCGTCTAGGCCCATTTGAGGTGAACGAGGCAGCTAAATATTTGACGGCTCCTACAGCTAAAGTTGTGGAGGATATTGGATCTCCTACCAACCTCATATTTGACTTGGATATATATGAGGAGAAGTTCGCTATGACAGTTAGTGCTGCCAAATGGAGTAAAAGGCCAATGGCTAAAGCAAAACAACTGGCTTTGGAAGTTCAATCGTATCTTTCTAAGAAGATTTAACTATGGAAACTCTAACAACTCCGGCTGACAGTCATAGTGGTGATGCTGTTTTGTACAGCATTGGTTCGCGAAACTCCACAGGTAGGGGGGGGACATCGCTTGAGATGCCTCGCGAACGCAGGAATCCTCTGATTGCTGATTTTGGATCTTCTACGGCTGTGGCGTGGGCGGATGAAATTGCGACAGCAAAAATATTTTCATTCCCACTAGAAAAACCTGTCAGAAATGTCGCTCCTGCTCTGTTGAGGAAGCAAGTCGATGGTGTGGTGATAACTTATGATGAGGCATCAGTAAAGTGTGAACTTAATATTGGTGAGAGAGTTGTTTCTGTACAGTTACCAAGGGCGCTCTTCCCTGAAAAAATCCAATATGGTTTACCAATCTCGCTCGAGATGAGCGAGGAGGGTGGATTTCGTAAACCGAAAATTTCCACACGACAGATTGATGAGAACAGCACCTCAGAAATAGCCGCAGAATTCGACTCAATTCTTAGTGCATTCAAATAAAAATTGCTTCGAATTTACATTCTGAATGTTGGGCATGGTGATTCGATAGTTCTCGAATATCATGCTGAAGATGGAGTGAAAAGTTTCGGAGTTATCGACTCTAATTGCAAGTCTGGCACCACTCCCAAAGCATTAGAGCTTCTCAAGTCGCTAGGAGCAACTTCATTAAGTTTTGTCGCAATTACTCATCCCCATGCGGATCACTACATGGGGATGAGCGCAATCCTCAAGCATTACGCCAATCAGATTGATATGCTTTACACCTTTCCGATGAAGAAAGAGGATGCGTACATTAAAAAAATAATTAGCAACTATAAGAAATATGCTGTCGGGACTGA
>JAGVFD010000029.1 GCA_020057805.1 Sideroxydans sp.
ATCGCAAGGGAAGCTGACCTGCTTCCCCTAGCAAAGCAGGCAGAGGTGCTCGATTTCATTCAGTTCCTAAAAGCCAAGCAAGGGCGCGAGGTAGATATTTCAACACCTCGAACTTCAGAGGAAGTTGCAGCATTTTTCCGTAGCTTCCAAGTGAACACGAATGGCTACAAATTTAATCGGGACGAGGCCAATGCCCGCTAAAGTTTTTATCGACACAAACATCGTCATTTATTCCCTTGGGCAAAGTTCTGCGAAAGCAACATTGGCCGCTCCACTGTTTGCGCAGCGCCCCACCATCTCTACCCAAGTGCTTACTGAAACAGCGAATGTGACGTTGAAAAAATTGGCGTTGCCATTAGCTGATACGGCCAAGTTGCTCGCAATGCTTGAAGCGACATGCCATGTGGAAATTGTTACCCCTGCCACCATTCAGCGGGCGCTCAACATCGTTGCCCGATATAACTTTTCTTGGTTTGACAGCTTAATCATTGCTGCCGCACTTGATGCCGAATGCGACACGCTTTACACAGAAGACTTACAGCATGGACAAGTGATAGAAGGCAAGCTCACTGTTATCAATCCATTCATCCATTAGTCACAACAGGGATGGAAGCCGACGATCCCATCATGCTTTCAGCACTCCAACATTGGAGCTATTGCCCGCGTCAGTGCGCCTTAATTCACCTAGAGCAAGCCTTCGATGAAAACGTACACACCATGCGCGGCAATGCGGCACATGAGCGCGTGGATGAACCTGGCTTTGAATCATTTGAAGGCGTGCGCAGTGAACGCGCCCTACCCGTTTGGTCGGAACGTCTTGGGCTGATTGGAAAGTGCGATGTAGTTGAGTTTCATCCCGATGGAAAAATCTATCCTGTGGAATATAAACACGGCAGAAAAAAGTTGCAGGTGCATGACGATGTGCAACTTGCCGCACAAGCCCTCTGCCTAGAAGAAATGTTCAACAAGGAAATTTTGACTGGTGCGATTTATCACCACACCTCGCGCCGTCGCCGTGAGGTTGTCATCACACCTGATTTACGCAAACACGTAGAAGACACAGTCGCCGCCATCCGCGCCATGTTCATCTCTGGAAAATTACCCCCGCCCGCAAACGATGCACGCTGCAAAGAATGTTCACTGAATGACATTTGCCAACCGCAAGCAATGACGCACTGCGCAACACACACCGCACTTGAAAAAATGCTCTTCGAGCCGGAGGACTGATGGCACGCCAGATACTCAACACCCTCTATGTAATGACGCCGCTCAGTTATCTCCATCTGGAGAACGACACTTTGCGCGTGGATGTGGAGCGCGTGAAAAAGCTGCAAGTGCCGTTGCACCATTTAGGCAGTGTGGTGTGTCTGGGTAACATCATGGTCTCGCCCGCGCTCATGCACCGCTGTGCTGATGAGGGCATTAGCCTTGTTTTGCTGGATGCTCACGGACGTTTCAAAGCGCGTTTAGAGGGTGCGGTTTCAGGCAACATCCTGTTGCGACAAGCGCAGCATCGACAAGCAAATGATGCCGCTTTCGCGCTGAATGTAGCGCGCGCCATGATTGCCGGAAAGCTGCGCAATGCGCGGCAAGTTTTGCTGCGCGGTGCGCGTGAAGCAGCAGATGAAACCGATGCAAAGATGCTCACCGCAGGTGCAACAGCGCTGCGCGCCTCCGTGCGCAATTTGCCGTTAGCCAATAATCTCGACAGCGTGCGCGGCATCGAAGGTGATGCGGCTAAAGTTTATTTCTCTGCCATAAACGGCATTATTCGTCGCGATGCACGCAGCACTTTCACTATGGATGGTCGCTCACGGAGACCTCCACGCGACCGCATCAACGCCCTGCTCTCGTTTCTTTATTCCATGCTGATGAACGACTGCCGCTCCGCACTGGAAGCTGTCGGCCTTGATCCGCAGCTCGGTTTTTTGCACGCCGTGCGCCCCGGTCGCGCTGCACTTGCACTCGATTTAATGGAAGAATTTCGCGCTGTAATGGCAGACCGATTAGTGCTCACCCTCATCAATCGCGGACAAATCAGCGCGGGCGATTTTGTAGAACGTGAAGGCGGTGCAGTGTTGTTAGAAGGCGATGCACGACGCGCCGTCGTCGTTGCGTATCAAGAACGCAAGCAAGAAGAAATCACTCATCCTCTGTTGGAAACTAAAATGCCCATCGGCCTGCTACCGCAAATTCAAGCGCGATTATTGGCTCGTCATATACGCGGCGAAACCGAAACTTATCTCCCATTTTTAGCGCGCTAACATGCTAATCATCGTTGCCTACGACGTCTCCACCGAAACCAAAGAAGGCCGCCGCCGCTTACGCCGCGTGGCCAAGGTGTGCGAAAGCATCGGCCAGCGCGTGCAAAATTCCGTATTCGAATGCCGCGTCAACCAGATGCAATACGAAGAATTAGAGCGCAACCTGCTCGCCGAAATCAACGAAAAAGAAGACTGCCTGCGTTTATATCGCCTGACTGAACCTGTAGAATTACACATCAAAGAACACGGCCACTTCCGCGCCGTTAATTTTGAAGGGCCACTGGTAATATGAACATGCGCGAACCCCAAGCAACGCCACAAACCCAGCGGGTTCGCGCTTCCCGTAACACATTGTGCGAGAAAGATTTATTCGCTCGCCACAAGGAATGTGTGAGCCTCGACAAAGCAACTTTGTCGAGGCTCGCGCAAAGTTCGTTGTTTAACGTTGCAAGACAAGGCGTTGAACGCGGACTGTAGCGCTCGCACCTCGGTGCGAGCGAGGATTGAAACGTGTTGTCGCGTTTGGATGACCACGGTTATTGCGGTAGCGCTCGCACCTCGGTGCGAGCGAGGATTGAAACAA
>JAGVFD010000138.1 GCA_020057805.1 Sideroxydans sp.
CCGAAGCTGCCTTTTCTGTTCACTACGCCCCGCCTAGCGTTCAATCATCCCAATCAGGAAAGTTGGGAATACGCACGGTGTCCTCATCGAAGTTTCCCTTGTCTGCTTGCGTGTGGCAAGCATCGCAATAGCTCAAAGACTTCACATCTTTATTGCCCTTAATCATGCGTTCAGGAATTTCATGATGCTTGCGCTTGATGTAACGCACTTCGGTGATGCGCAACGGTGCTTCAATGCCTTCGGTCGCTTTAGCAATTTTGCGGGCGCGTTTGTAATACGACTTGTCCGCCGCATTTTCCAACACATAAGCTTTAATAGGTGCCAACACATCTGCATCCAATTCAGCATTTTCACCAAAGTGTTCCGCCAAGGCAGCTTCGTTCAACAATTTTTCCCAGGATTGCGTAGGCAGCAAACCGGGCTGGTAAGCGAAGTGGCAAGAGCCGCATTCGTCTTTGTATTGCTTGTTAGTTACCGCATGCACTTCCTTTTGACGCAAGGGCGTGAACATGGCTTCGGCCAGTGTTTCTTCCGCTACGGCAACGCCACTGCTCAACAGCAATGTGGCACACACAGCAGCTATTTTTAATTTCAATTGCATCAAGATACTCCTTAATTATTGCGCGATCAGAAAGGTCAAAAAGTCGGCCTTTTCTTGCACGGTGCATTCACGACCCCAAGCATCTTTGCAATTGCGCTTGAACCATTTTTCAACTTTCTTTTCATCCGTGAAACGCTCTGCATTCACCTTGGCAGACATCGGCTGAATCACTTTCCCGGTCTTGTTATGTTTGCCCGCCTTGCTCAAGTCAGTGCCGTGGCAGGTAGCGCAAGACATCAGTGTGCCATCCTCGCCCTTCACTTCTTTTACCCAATCTTGCTTGGCTTTGGCGGCATCTACTTTGCTCACACCAGCGGCTTTATAGCCTGCCAATAAGGCGTCACTCGCGGTTGAAGCCTGCGCAGTTGTTGCGGCAACAACACAAGCAAGCAAGCCCAACATTGAAAATAATTTATTCATTTTGCATTCCTCTTCGAGTGATTTACCACGTTAACTTAATTGCAGCCACCATGCCTAGCGCGCCCAATTCAGCCACACCTGCATGGCTGACTTCAACGGACGACTTGGCAGACTTGTTGACCGCATAAGCCATTAACGCCGCACCCGAGATGCCCAATATGATGTGTAGATTATCGGGGTCGGTGAAGCCATCTTCCAGATGGAAATCATCCCAATGAAACAGCACACCACTGGTAATGGTGGCTGCTGCCAGTGCCACCGTCGCCTTGGCTAACTTGGCGTGCGCGCCATTTACTTCGCGTGGTGGTTGCGGGCCAACACAGCTACCTTCGCAGCCTTCTGGCGCAGTAACCGCAGTTAAGCCCGCAGCCACAATGGTAGCTAAACCCAATACCAAGTGCGTGTTGCTACCAGAAATCCAAGCCGGCTCAAATGGCGCTTGAGGGGTGGTGATAGACGCGGCAGCAGTGGTGCTGGGTGCTGCGACATCATTCGCCGCCAACAAGAAAGAATCTGTCGCGCGCGCATTCAACGGCGAGGGCAAATTCAAATTCAAGGTGGACTCTTGCGCCTGCGCTGCCACACTCGCCGCCAGTAGCGCGGTGGTGAGCACGAGTCGTGTGAAGTGTTTATGTTGCTGCATTAAGCCTCCCTTAATCAGTGTTCGGATTTATAAGTGTGTTGAATTCGTTGCAACTATTTTTTTCATGCCCGTAATCATGGAGCGCACCAAATTTTCTTTGTGTTGAATGCTGCCTGCGAGCACGCCTAATAGATGCAGAGGAATGACCAGCAAGGCGACATCAACAAAGAAACTATGTGCATGGCGGAAAAAATAACTGGTGTCGTCGCTCACTTGATTGGCTAAAAACAAAAATGGGCCTTCGTAATCGACCATTCCGAGGGTAACCAAACCTGATGCAAAGATAGCCAACAACAAGGCCAGTAGTCCAAATACCATCAATGCACCCGCAGGGTTGTGTCCATAGTAATGGGCAGGCTGTCCACCGCGCATGGCGCGGATATACGCCAAAGTTTCTTGTGGAGAAAAAATAAAAGATTTGAAGCGCGCGTAGGGGTTGCCAATAAAACCCCACAACACACGAAAAGCCAACAAGGCAATAAGCGCATAACCAATCAACACATGGGCATCGAGAATGCCTACTTCAGCTGACACATAAGCCAACACAAAGCCAATAACCAGAGACCAATGAAACAGGCGAACGGGAATATCCCATACTTTTAACTGCTGATTATTGCTATCCATTTGTAATTTGGCTGAACTCATTCGGGCGCGCATTTTAGCGTAAAGGGAACACTTTTTCAGTGGCCTAACGTACCTTAGTTTTAGGGAGATTCCGCAACGGCGACTACGACTTAAGCGCTTAAATTAAGTTCACTGTGACGCTTTCCAAAGCGCGACTGTCCCTTCAAATTGCGCCGCAGCTAGCGGTTTGTCGAACAAGAAGCCTTGCAATACTTCGCAGCCATGTGCCACCAAGAAAGAACGTTGCGCTTCGCTTTCCACGCCTTCGGCAATCACGGTAAGTTCTAATTCCTTGGCCATCGCGATCATGGCTTTAATCAAGGCGGCATCATTGGCGTCTTCTTCTAAATCACGCACAAAGCTTTGATCAATTTTGATGCTGTCGAATGGCAAGCGCTTCAAATACTGGAGCGAGGAGTAGCCCGTACCAAAATCATCCAGCGAAAAACTCACGCCTAGCGCTTTGATAGCATTCATCTTGGCAATGACATCATCCACGTTTTCCAGCAGCACGCTCTCGGTCAGCTCCAAATCCAAATTTGCGGGCGGAATGCCTGTTTCAATCAGTATTTGCTGCATTATCTCAACAAAATCAGCCTGCCGAAATTGACGCGCGCTGACATTCACTGAAATAACCAGGTCGCGCATTTGCACATTAACTTGCCACGCCTTAATTTGTAGACAAGCCGTACGAATAGCCCATTTACCTACCGACACAATTAAACCCGTTTCTTCCAATAACTGAATTACCCCCTGCGGCAAACTCTCGCCGCGTTGCGGGTGACGCCAGCGCAACAGCGCTTCCGCTCCCAACAGCCGTCCTTCGCAGTCTATTTTGGATTGGTAATAAAGAACGAATTCGTGCGCCTTGTGTGCCTCGCGTAATTCTTTTTCCAACTGCGCACGCCACATCATCTCGGCTTGCATTTGCGGGTCAAAGAAGCGCACCACGTTACGTCCCGCTTGCTTGGCCTGATACATGGCGACATCCGCGCGTCGCAATAGCTCTTCTATTGTTTCGTCGCGCCCATTAAACATGGTCACGCCAATACTCGCGCTACAGTGATGCACCACTTGCACGCCCGACATCATGGGGTTGTTGCGTTGCAAGTAATACGGCTGCGCCAAAGATTCACGAATTTTTTCGGCCATCACCCCCGCTTGCACACCCGCTTGCGCCAAGTCTTCACTTAAGCCTTCGCA
>JAGVFD010000005.1 GCA_020057805.1 Sideroxydans sp.
AACAGAGAAGGCCAAGAAGGTCGCGGGCGTGTTCACCTCCGTCGCTAGCAAATACGACATCATGAACGACCTCATGTCGGTCGGTCTGCATCGCGTGTGGAAACCTTTCGCCGTGGGCTTGGCGAACGTGCACGAAGGCCAGCGCGTGTTGGATGTGGCGGGTGGTTCGGGTGACTTGTCGAAGCTGTTCCTGAAAAAGGTCGGCAGTCGTGGTCAGGTCATCCTCACAGACATCAACAACGCCATGCTGCGCGTCGGTCGCGACCGCATGATCGACAACGGCACGCCAACACCCACCGCGCAATGCGATGCCGAGCATCTGCCTTTCCCTGACAACTATTTCGATTGCGTCAGCATCGCCTTCGGTCTGCGCAACGTCACGCATAAAGATGCCGCCCTGCGCGAGATGAAGCGCGTGCTCAAACCCGGTGGCCGCGTCATCGTGCTGGAATTCTCCAAGGTCGCCAAACCGCTAGAGAAAGTCTACGACCTGTACTCCTTCAAGCTACTCCCCAAGATGGGCGAGCTGATTGCGAATGATGCCGACAGCTACCGTTACCTCGCCGAATCCATCCGCATGCATCCGGGACAGGAAGAGTTGAAACAGATGATGGTGGATGCGGGGCTAGAGCGCGTCGAGTACTTCAATATGACTGGTGGTGTGGTGGCGGTGCATCGGGGTTATAAGCTGTAAGTTTAGATATTTAGTCAATAAAACTCAGGACTCGAACACCATGACAACACCTTCACTGTTCGGAATAACTCGAAGCAACCGCGACTTTGCGGATCCCTACTACTGGGGTAAGAATCAATTCAATTCGGCGTTTCCGGTTGCATTGGCCTGCTATATGCGATCCAAATCAATCCCGCTGGTTTACATTAAATATCGCGATGAACTCGGTACTACGGTAAGCGAATTGGACGTGTCAGATTTGTTTGGCAGCACGTTGCCAAACGAAGAGTTGTATTTTTCTTTTGAGTCTCGTTATGAGCCCTTTCGTGACCATGTTCACGATGAATTGCCGCCGATTGATTTAGTGGTCTGCGACAAGTCCAGAAACAATCAGATACGTCCGATAGAGATAAAACTAACGACGCTACCGGATAACACGACTGAATCATTGACAGAGGATCAATATGGAACAGAGTTGGTCATCCGCTCTGCGACGACTCGGTATATGGCGCTGTCTATGGTGTGCTCTCTCCAGAAAAAGATGCCAAGGGTGCGCGAGATTTTTGAACCTGCGATGGCAACGGTGCGCAATTGGGACTCCAAGCCTGAAATGTTGCAACTCGCCCCCGGCATTCTTGATGCACTGGAAAATTTTTTAAATGAGTTCAAAAAATTCCAGCAACCATTGCTCATGCAGCCAATCTGGAAAACAAAGGGGAAAACTCCTGTTTTGGCAGACAACTGTTTGGATATATTTGTTTGGAGCGATTTTGCACTAACACACCTTTTCCTTGATTCAGCCCGTATCGCGGTACAGCAACAAAAAATATCAAGACAATTGCGTGCTGTATTGCGGCTTTCACGCTTTCTTTACCAGTCCTCATTGAGCGGGCGTGTTCATCAAGCGCCCATCTATGACGGGATGACTTACGATAACCAGAACGACAAAGAATTTGCTATTTCTGGCACAAAGTCACGTCAGTTGATGGCTTGTGAGCGGCTTACCCGCCCCATCGTGACAAAGAGTGAAGTAAAGAAAATCGTATTGGGAGGCGGGCAAAAACACCTCAGCCCAGAAAGACGTTTTGATGCAATTTTGTATTTCTCCAGTGATTTGTTTGATGAGGAGGAATTGGCATGAAAAGAGTGGCAGATTTATTCGCAGGCGGCGGCGGCATGAGCCTTGGATTTCAAAATGCTGGGTTCGAAGTTGTTTGTGCTATTGAGAAATGGCAGCCAGCTGTTGATGTATATCGTGCAAACTTTCTGGCTCACCCAGTCCTTCAGTTGGACCTTGCCGACGAGCAACAAGCTATCGTTGATATAAAAAAATTTAAGCCAGACATCATCATTGGTGGGCCACCTTGCCAAGATTTTTCCAGCGCGGGGAAACGTGATGAGAGTCAGGGGCGAGCCAGTCTTACAGTCAGCTTTGCCAACATTGTTGTTGGTTGTCGACCAGAATATTTCGTGATGGAAAATGTTGCGCGCTCATCCAGTTCCGAGGCCTTCAAAAGCGCACTCGGTATTTTTAAACGTGCAGATTACGGTGTCACGATGAAGGTATTGGATGCAGCTTACTGCGGAGCACCGCAAACTAGAAAGCGCTTCTTCGTTGTTGGTGCATTAAACAAAAAAGACGGCTTTTTGGATGATGCTTTGGTAAACGGATTGGCATCAAAGCCATTAACACTGAGAGAATACTTTGGACGTAAGATTGATTTTACGCACTACTACCGCCACCCGAGATCCTATGCAAGGCGCGCTGTCTTCAGCATTGACGAACCAAGCCCAACGATCCGAGGCGTGAATCGTCCGGTGCCCTTGGGCTATCCTGGTCACGCAGGTGATACCGCCCCTGCAGAAAGTATTCGTAGCCTGACTACAGCAGAGCGCGCATTGATTCAAACCTTTCCCAAAAACTTCAAATTTCCGGGAAGCAAAACGGATAGCGAACAAGTGATAGGAAATGCCGTTCCGGTAAAGCTGGCTGAATATGTCGCCTCACGATTGGCGAGCTATATTCGTAATGTCGAGGAACCTGGCAGTAAGCAACAGCTTTCACTTTTTCAAAAACGAAAAACCTATGAGGTCGAACGCTCGCCTTCAGCCTAGCCCTATGCCAGCAAATGACGATAGCGATGCGTTGGAGAAATCTGTTGCAGCCAAGCAGCGAGCGCAACAAGCATTTATCGCACGTGGCTTGGCTTCGCTTGAGGCTGCCAAAAAGAGTGGGGAATATGTTTCGTCAGAGGATGTTTTAAGGGCGCTGGATGAAATAATCGCAAGCGCTGATAAGAAAGCAAAGCAGTAAATCCCCATAAATTGAAATCAAAACTATTACGGAGTTGTTATGACCGCTTTACCTAAATGCCCTAAATGTAGTTCCGAATTTACCTATGAAGATGGCGATAATTTCGTCTGCCCTGAATGTGCTCACGAATGGCCTAAAGCTGCGGTCGAGGCGGCTGAAGAAGTGAAGGTGTTCAAGGATGCTTTCGGTACGGTGCTGAATGATGGCGACACGATTACGGTCATCAAAGATTTGAAGATCAAAGGCTCCTCATCTGTAGTGAAGGTGGGCACCAAGGTGAAGAACATCCGCTTGGTGGATGGCGATCACGACATCGACTGCAAGATCGACGGCATTGGCGCGATGCAGTTGAAGACCGAGTTCGTGAAGAAGGCCTAAGGACTACGAACATGGGAGGTTGGGGTTGTCCGCATGAGGTGGATGAGAAGTGCCAGAAGGTACTGAACAAGCCATGCGATATTGGTATGAAGGGATGCGTTCTTGCAGGACGCTTTAACTTTGCTGACCCGAGTAAGAACCGTCCGAAGAAGAAACCGCTTGATGAAGCCAATACATCTGCGCCGACTGCCGATAAAGATGAGTGAGTTCGTGAAGCCACTTTTCGCACTTGTGTTCCTCTGTGTCGCTCAATCCGCTATTGCCGCAGAAGTCACTTTGCCGCGCCCCGATCACATCGTTATCGTGGTGGAAGAGAATCGGGGCTACTCCAAGATCATCGGTAATGCTGATGCGCCCTACATCAACGCCCTCGCGCAACGCGGCGTGTTGTTCACTCAATCGTATGGCGTTACCCATCCCAGTCAGCCCAACTATCTCGCGCTGTTCTCCGGCACGACGCGCGGCATCAGCAGCAACGCATGTCCGCTGGAATTGAAAGGAGAGAATCTGGGTGGGGCGCTCATCGAGAAGGGGCTGAGCTTCGTCAGCTATTCAGAGTCGCTGCCTGAGACGGGTTACGAAGGGTGTCGCTATGGTGCTTACATGCGCAAACACAATCCGGCGGCGAATTGGAAAGAGCTGGCTGCATTCAACCAGTCCTTCGCGGCGTTCCCGGAAGATTTTTCACAATTGCCGACCGTATCTTTGGTGGTGCCCGATCAGCGTAACGATATGCACGATGGCAGCATCGAAGAAGGTGATGCGTGGCTGAGGCAGAACATCGAAGACTATGCGCAGTGGGCGATGACGCATAACAGTCTGCTCATTGTGACGTTCGACGAAGATGATGGCCGCGAAGGGAATCGCATTGCGACGATGTTTGTGGGTGAGATGGTAAAACCCGGAAAATCAGCGCAACGCATCAACCACTACACGCTTTTGCGCACGCTTTCCGAGATGTACGGATTAACTATCTTGGGCGAGAGCAAAGATCAGCAGCCCATCAAAGGCGTGTGGAAGAAGGCAGGTAAGAAGCGTAAATAAGCTGCCTTGCGAGGGACTATTTGAGGTTAGCGATTTCGGATTTAAGCGCTTTGATATTGCTTTCGTGCGCCTTTAGCTCATCTTCGGCTTCACTCACTTCGGCATCATGTTTGCCCACATTGCGGTAGGTTTGTCCGTTTGCGCCCGTGTAGGTTTGGGGCGAATCTTGAGCTACTTGTAACTTTTCTTTAGCCGCTGTGAG
>JAGVFD010000028.1 GCA_020057805.1 Sideroxydans sp.
GCCATGCTCATGTTGTCCATGCGTTTGACGGGGTCGTCCACGATGAGGGTGGTGACATCAAAGCGCAATACTTGGTCGAGGAAAGTATCTGCATTGGGCTGCGATAATTCGCGTTGCGCGAATGCGCTGCTCACATCGGTTGTGTGAAATTGAGCTGATGCGGTTTCTAAATACTCGGCGTGGTCACGGTCGAAATAGTGATTGCGAAATTTTTCGAGTGGCGCCCCTTGCGCGGCCTCCATTTGCGGGTACCAGAAATAGCCGCCAAACACCTCGTCCGCCCCTTGGCCTGCCAGCACCACCTTCACCTCTTGCGATACTTTTTCTGCCAGCAAATAGAAGGCGATATTGTCTTGACTCACCATAGGTTCGGACATGCTACGCACCGCCTCCGGCAAGCGTTTCAGTACCTCACTATTGGGAATCAGGTAGCGGTGATGCTGGGTGTTGAAGTGCTCGACAATTTGATCGGAGTATTCGAATTCATCGCCTTTTTCGGCATTGTCGCCGATGTCCTCAAAGCCAATTGAAAACGTGTGCAGGTCGGTCACATGGTCGGCTAATAATCCCACGATGAGACTGGAATCTAGTCCGCCTGAAAGCAAAACACCGACAGGTACATCTGCGGCCAGGCGATGCCGTTCAACGGCTTTCTTTAGCACGTAGCGCGTTGCCAGCAGCCAATCCGCTTCGCTTAAGGATGCGTTAGGGCGCGTGGCATTCAATGACCAATAGCGGCGTAGAGTGACTTCGCCCTCTGCGCTGAACGTCATGCAGTGCGCGGGCGGCAGCTTTTTCACACCGTTAAGCAAGGTGCGTGGGGCAGGGACAGATGCGTGGAAGGTGAGTTGATGATGCAGTGCGATGGGGTCAATGCTGGTATCTACACCGCCCGCAGCCAGCAAAGCTTGTAGTGTCGAAGCAAAGCGTAGCGATGACCCATCTAACGCGTAATACAAGGGTTTGATGCCAAAGCGGTCACGTGCAAAAAAGAGTTTTTGCTGGCGTGTGTCCCAAATGGCAAAAGCAAACATACCGTAAAAACGTTCGACGCATTGCTCGCCCCAAGCGTGATAAGCCTTGAGAATAACCTCACTATCCCCCTCGGAAAAAAACTCATACTCCATCGCCAGCAATTCGGCGCGCAGCTCTTTGTAGTTGTAAATAGTGCCGTTGAACACCAAGGTAAGATTGAGCGCTTCATCAATCATGGGCTGCTTGGCATGTTCAGATAGGTCGATGATAGACAAGCGGCGATGCCCGAACGCAACAGGGCCATCGTTAAACATGCCTTGAGAATCAGGACCGCGTCGCGCCAGCTTGGCGCTCATACGCTGGATGAGAGCAGGATTAGGTAGTTGTTTATCGAAACGCAATTCGCCGCAAATGCCACACATATAAATAATTCCTGTAAAAATAAAAAGCCTCGCATTATGTGTCGTAACTTAATTGCTGTCGCAATTAGGAATCAGAAATTGTTACCGCGTTCACTTACCTACTTTAGGCGTCTCTGAATAAATGCCCTTTCCCGTGGGTAAGAGGGTGTTAAAAGCACTCAATTAAAAATTCCTTTTAGTGTTTTCTAAAGCCTTTTCATTTTAATGTAGGAAGCTTACCGAGTGCGACATCTAGGATGTCGCACTCTAAATAAATGAAAGTCTGTTTTTCAGCCACATCGGGCGGTGGCATAAATCGAAACTATGCATACGCGGATGTTGGGTTAGCCCTTCAGTGGTGTATTAGTTCGCCAACGAACAGACCTTTACTCCCTATCAATGGATATTCAACCTTGTCTCGGCAACAGATGTCGAGGCGGGTCATTGCAAGCTACTTGCAGTTGACCTTCAGAATCTCAAGGTGAGGTTCATGATTAAGGAGAACAGACATGAATAGATTAAATGTTAAGCAAAGTGGATTGAGTATGTTGGCTGCTATGTTGTTGGCCACTGTCGTTACGGGGTGTGGTGGTGGCGGTTCGGGCGCTGTTTTAGGCTCTGTTGATAATCCAACGACCGCTGGTGCAGGATCAGGGTTGGGTGGGGCAGGTAAGGGACCGTCACCTGTAGTATTAGGAACGGCTGGTAGCTATGTGATTCTTGCCAAGGCAGCTGTCTCAACCACGGGGGTAACAGCAGTCACTGGAAATATAGGGGTTAGTCCTGCCGCAGCTTCGTTCATCACAGGATTCTCCTTGGTGGCAGATGCAACCAATGTGTTCTCGACATCGCCCTTGGTCACCGGACAGCTCTTCGCTTCGGATTACACCGCGCCCACGCCTAGCAATCTGACCACGTCAGTGAACAATATGCTGACTGCTTATACCGATGCGGCGGGACGCGCCCCTGATTACACCGAGTTGGGTACAGGCAATATCGGCGGCATGGTGCTTGCCCCTGCGACCTATAAATGGAGCTCTGGGGTATTGATTCCAACTGACGTGACGCTGAAAGGTGGGCCTAACGATGTGTGGATTTTCCAGGTTGCACAAGGCATCACACAAGCCTCGGCGACTAGAGTTATCTTGACCGGAGGCGCATTGCCGAAGAACATTTTCTGGCAAGTGTTTGGCGCAGTGGACATCGGGACGACGGCTCACATGGAAGGCGTGATTCTGTCGCAGACCTCCATCAACATGAGAACAGGCGCATCCGCCAATAGTCGTTTATTGGCGCAGACCGCCGTCACCTTGGATGCTAATGCGGTGACGCAACCTGCACCGTAACTCATAGCAGCAGAAGTAGAAATGCCGTCGA
>JAGVFD010000111.1 GCA_020057805.1 Sideroxydans sp.
CCAGCGCGCCGACTTACGAATCTGGCAAGCCAGCTTCCAGTTTTCCCTGTTTCTCGGCCATAAGGCAATCACGCACTACTTTCGCTGTTGAACCAATACATAGGGCCGCGCCACCACAGCCCACAATACAGCATCCGCCTCATACCAAGCTAACGCCTGTTCATCGGTAACGCGGCCTATCAGCCCGGACTCCAACCACTGCGCCACCTGTGCCTTGTTGTCCTGAGATATTTGGAACGCCACATCCACCAAATCGAGCGTCTCTTTTACTGCCACCGTTGCGCCGCGCGCGAAGTAGGGTTGCAACTCACGCCAGCCAATCTGCGCGGTCTCCATGTTCACTTGCGCGCGGTCGATGTCTTCTAGGGTCGGTTGTTTCATATCTTTTGTCCTACGGTGCCATGTTGTCTGGATTACGTGCTTCGAGCTCATTCCACAACGCCTGTGCGATAGCCGCCCAAGCGGATTGGTGTTCAGTCACCTTGGCAAATTGCCTCAGATAACCCGAGCCAAAGGTCGACGCATTGGTCTTGTGCATCAGCATTGCCAAGCCGTACAGCTCAACTTTGATGCGTGCTTGCATGTCACCTTCGCGTGCCGCTTTGCGCAGTCGGTCAATGTTTTGCAGCACATCACGGGCGAACACCCTCACCTGATAATCGTCATGAAAATCCAACCCCAGCGCGATGCAAGTGCGCTCAATCTGCAACTCTAATTCGTTCTCATCCTGCAATAGGATGTCACTCCCAAACATCGTCATGCTTGTGACCCTTTCAGATAATTGTCTTTGTTGCGCACGTAATGCTCGGCGGAGTAACGCAGATACTTCATCTCATCTTCTGTTAGCGCCCGCACCAACTTGGCTGGTCGCCCCATGTAGAGCATGCCACTCTGCAACACCTTACCCGGCGAGATGAGGCTGCCCGCACCGATCATCACGAAATCAGGGATCACCACATCGTCCATGATGATCGAGCCCATACCAATGAGGCAATCGTTACCGATACGACACCCATGCAAAATGACCGAATGCCCCACCGTCACATAGTCGCCGATGATGAGCGGCGAGCCATCAGGCTTGTCCGCCGTCTTGTGCGACACATGGCACATCGTCAGGTCTTGGATGTTTGAACCGCGCCCGATCTCGATGCGGTTCACATCGCCGCGCAACACCGTGTTGCACCAGATGGAACTGTCATCACCCAACTTCACATCGCCGATGACTTGGCAGGAAGGGTGCAGATAGACGTGTTCGCCTAGGGTGAGGGAGGTGTTGAGGTAGGAGGAGATGGGCATGATGACTTCGGTGGGTGTATTCAGATTTGAGAGTGAATCGTATATAGAATATTTAAATTGCTGACGCAATCCGTTTCATTTCTTGCCCTTAAGCGATTTACTCTTCACATCATCATCTTTCGCAATATCTAGTTGAAGAAAATCTATCTCAGGCATTTCTGCGAATTCCTCTGTGAAAGGCATATATAGGCGAACAAGCCAGCCACCATTTGATTTGCGAGCTGCATAAGGATGTAACAGCTCACCATCTTGACGCAACCTATCAAGTCGCAAAAGCGGCTTATTGGGATACCGCTCGGTAGCATCATTAGGAAAGCCCTCATCCAACATTTTCTTTACAACTTCATGTGGGAATCCTGGATGACCAGAGTGATCTGACTCATAGATAGCATGTTCAATACCTTCCTCAAAACTACGAGAACAACTAGCAAAATCATATTCATCAAAAACGATCTCGGCGACCGCATAAGGCGGCCCGTTGTACCAACTTGCATCACGGCCATCTTCTAGCTGAATGGCCGTAATGGTGCGCGATCCAACATCGGTGCAGCGCCAAACGAATCCAGCAGACCCGAAAAATTCAAGGCCAATGTAAAAATCAGAGTGCTTCATTTGGAATAACGGCTTTCATCTCAAGATTCTCCCTTTCATCCACTATGGGGGCCAGAGTCCTCAAGTTTATAGTCGGCTATTGCTTCGGCTGCTTTTAGTTCAACAGCACTAGGCTCTGACGATTGCAATCCTGCCAGCAAAGTCTCAGGCGCAATGTCCTGTTCATTCGGCCAACTGACAGCGCCAAACTGAATGCCGACCTGATTGAAATAATGCTCATTCTTCAGTTCACGAAAAACGCCAAAATCCAGATAAGGCTTCATGTCAAAGACCCCCTTGCGCCCATCTTCTACCTCGACGTAGATGCGGTAGTCGGGCAACGGCTTAACGATTTTCACATCCCAATACATGGCGACCTCACAGTGGATCAATTTTATAGGGGTTCTCGCCGCTGACCGCTAGTTCCCAGTCAGCCATCAACTCGTCGCGGTGCAGCTCGATCCATGCTTGAACCAAACGCAACTGCTTGCGCGGCAATTTGCCAGAAAGGATTTCTCCATCATCAAGATTGATAGATGCCTCAAATTCAGCGTATTTGGCGTGTAGGTGCGGCAGATTGTGATGCTGATTGTCGATCAAATACAGGCGGATGATGATCCCGTAAAACATAGAGATGATTGGCATCGAATATCCCCAACTACGTTTGTTTAACGACGTTGGTCTTGCCCGAATTTAATTCGAGCCTGACCCCTTTAGTTTTTCCTTGTTAGGCTTTTTTACGATTATCACGAATTCTGACGTGCGATGAATTCTCATTTTGAATTTCAAATAATTCCGTCGCTGCAACTAATTTTCCAAATGTTGCATAGCCGTAATTGCGTGGGTCAAATGAAGCTTGATTGGAAATTTGTTTGCGAACCTGAGATAAAGATGACCAACCATCATCAGCCATTGCGGCTTCTGTTGCAGTTCTTAACAGCCTAACTAGGCGTGTATCTTGACGTAATTTTGTTGAGGTAATTTTAGGTGGAGCTATAGGTTTTGATGATACTTCTTCGTGTGAGCTTTCTAACTCTTGCCCAAATTTATCAAGATCTAAAAACTGGGAGCAGGCATCAACAAAAGGCAAAGGTGTTTTACTCGCGCCAAACCCAAAAACTTTTGCGCCACGCTCTTTAATATGCAACACAAGGGGGGTGAAATCGCTGTCAGATGAAACGATAGCAAAGCCATCTAATTTTTCCGTATAAAGCAGATGCAACGCATCAATACACAATCCAATATCAGTGGCATTTTTGCCTTTCGTATAGTCAAATTGCTGCATAGGACGAATGGCATAAGGATGAAGAGCCGCCTCCCAACCTTTTAGCTCAGGTTTTTTCCAGTTGCCATAAGCTCGGCGAATATTGACTACCCCCACTTTTGCCAACTCTGCTAAAACAACTTCAATTTTTGCAGCGGGTGAGTTGTCTGCATCAATCAAAAGTGCGATGCGTATTTCATGGCGCATGCTGGTTTCGTTACTCATATCATCTTCCACTTCATATTCTCGCCCGCCCTTAACGGCACAAGCTGATTCTCCCCAAACCCCACCGATGCAGGCACTTGCCACTCCTCCTTGCGCAAGGTGATGGTCTCTTTGTTGCGCGGCAGGCCGTAATAGTCCGCGCCGTAGAAGCTGGCGAAGGCTTCCAGTTTGTCTAATGCACCTGCTGCCTCGAACGCTTCTGCATACAGCTCGATGGCGTTGTGTGCGGAGTAGCAACCGGCGCAGCCGCAGGCGTTCTCTTTTGTGTGTTGGGCATGCGGGGCGCTGTCGGTGCCGAGGAAGAATTTCTTGTTGCCGCTGGTGGCAGCATTCACCAAGGCTTCGCGGTGCGTCTCGCGTTTCAAGATAGGCAGGCAGTAGAAATGCGGGCGGATGCCGCCGACCAACATCGCGTTGCGGTTATAGAGCAGGTGTTGCGGGGTGAGCGTGGCGGCGATGGTGTCCGGCGCACTCGTCACGAACTGTGCGGCATCTTTCGTCGTGATGTGTTCGAACACCACGCGCAGGTTGGGCAGGTCTTTCAACAGTGGTTGCATCACGCGTTCGATGAACACGGCTTCGCGGTCGAAGATGTCGATGTCGGCATTGGTCACTTCGCCATGCACCAAGAACGGCATGCCGCAACGTTGCATCTCTTCCAGTGCGGCATAGGTCTTGCGCAGATCGGTCACACCCGCGTCGGAATTGGTGGTCGCACCCGCTGGGTACAGCTTCACAGCATGCACCACGCCACTCGCTTTGGCTTTGCGTATCTCTTCCGCACTGGTGTTGTCGGTGAGGTACAGCGTCATCAACGGTTCGAACTTCATGCCAGCGGGCAGCGCTTTCAAGATGCGCTCGCGGTAAGCCACGGCTTGCGCGGTGGTGGTGACGGGCGGACGCAGGTTCGGCATGACGATGGCGCGAGCGAATTGGCGGGCGGTGTCGGGCAGTACAGATGCCATCAGATCGCCATCGCGTAGATGCAAGTGCCAATCGTCGGGACGGGTGAGGGTGAGTGTTTTCATGGGGGGTATTCTAGCTAGGATATCGGGTTATGGAAGGTCTGATTAACTTGGCAGGCTCATAAAATCTAACCCCTCCTAACCTCCCCTTGTCAGGGGAGGAGTTGGCACCGCTCTCCCCCTGACAAGGGGGAGTTGGAGGGGGTTAGGTTTTCAACAAGTCGTCTGCGTCACTCGTCTTTTTAATTGCCAACGCGCGTTCATACAGCTCATTTTTATTCACGCCCGTAATTTTTACTGCAAGTTGTACGGCTTGTTTCAGTGGCAGCTCTTTCAGCAATAAAGACAAGGTTCGTTCGGTTTCGGCATCTAGTCCTTCGCGTGGTGCTGCGCCTGATACCAACACCACAAATTCGCCGCGCAGGTTGTTGGGGTCGCTGTTCAGCCAATCTAAAGCGACGCCCAGTTTGCAGCGGTGGATGCTTTCAAATAGTTTGGTGATTTCGCGTGCGAATACGATTTCGCGTTCGTCGCCGAACACGGTTTGCAAATCAGCGGTGCATTCGAGGATGCGGTGCGGCGCTTCGTAGAATGCCAAGTTATAGGGATGCTCGATGAGTGCTTGTAGCGCGCTGCAACGTGCCGATGATTTGTTGGGTAGGAAGCCATAAAACAAAAAATGCGGTGAGGCCAAGCCGGATGCGGAAAGTGCGGTTACGACGGCGCTTGCACCGGGAATGGGGATGATGCGGAAGCCTGCGTTGCGCACTGCATCTACCAGTACCGCGCCAGGGTCGCTGACGGCGGGCGTGCCGGCATCGGTCACCAATGACACAATTTGACCTTGCTGCAACAGCGCGATGATTTTGTCCGCCGCACCCCGTTCATTGTGTTGATGTAGGGCTAACAGGCGCGCATCGCTGATGCCGTGGTGCTGCAATAAATGTTTGGTGTTGCGCGTGTCTTCTGCGGCGATGGTGTCGGATGCACCGAGCACGGTGAGCGCACGCAAAGTGATGTCGCTTAAGTTTCCAATCGGGGTGGCGACTACATATAATGCGCACTCCAATTTTTGATCGGTCTTGATATGCAAAAGGTTGCCTCTGAATCGAAATGGTTGCGTGGATTTTTAGTCGCCGCACTATACGTGAGCGTATATGGCTGCGCCACCCCACCTGCTGCTGTGCCCTCGGTGGCTAGCGCGGCAACTGCGGTAGTTGCGCCCGTTGCGGCGGTGCCCCCCAGCACACCCGTCGCCACCACCAGCATCGTGCAAGAGCCCGCGCTGATTGTTCCTGTTGCGCCTGCTGTGCCAGCAACAACACCCGCGCCCGTTGCCAATGCGGAGCCCGCAGTGGCGCACATCGCGTTAATTTTGCCGCTGAAATCGGCAGTGTTTGGCAAATCAGCGGTTGCTGTGCAACAAGGTTTTCTCGCTGCCGCTGGCTTGGAAGCAAACGGATTGCCCGTGCGCGTGTATCCCTGTAATGATGAAAAAGCCGAGGTGACGGCGGTGTATGCGCAAGCGGTAAAAGCGGGCGCGGTAGCCGTGGCGGGGCCGCTCACCCGTAATGGTGTGGCAGCGCTGGCGGCGAATCCTGATTTGGACGTGCCCACCTTGGCGCTGAATCAGATGGACATGGCGCGCACAGACCATCTGTATTTTTTTGGTCTGCCTGCCGAAGTGGAAGCGCGCCAAGTGGCGCAATGGGCAGCTAAAGCAGGTTTGTTGAGCGCCACGATTGTGCGCACTGACACGGTCTTGTCGAAACGCCTCGCGCAAGCGTTCACTGATAGTTGGCTTAAATCAGGTGGCATCGTGCTGGCGGAAAAAATTTATGCGGGTGATGCTACCCCGCTACGGCTGATTCCGACGGAGGCGGGCAACATGGTGTTCCTTGCTGCCGAGGCAGACAAAGCGCGGCTGTTGCGCCCTTACATCAGCAATCTGTTGCCTATCTTTGCCACGTCGCAAGTGTTCAGCGGTAATACCAATAACTTGGTGAATTACGATTTGGCGGAAGTGCGCTTTACCGATATGCCGTGGCTGTTGCAGCCTGACCATCCTGCTGTGATGATTTATCCGCATGCCACCCCTGCTTTAACGCAAGACATGGAACGCTTGTATGCATTGGGCGTGGATGCGTATCGGCTCACCATTATTTTGTATGAGCATCAAACCGCCAACGACTTGCCGCTAGATGGCGTGACGGGCAAAGTGCAGTTGAAAGGCCGCACGTTGATACGCGAAGGCACGCTGTCGGTGATTCGCCAAGGGCAAGGCGTGGCGTGGGAAAGTCGCCCGCCCATTTTAGGTAGCAAGCCGCAGTAATGAATGCAGGCGCGCAGGCAGAGCAAACCGCCGCGCGCTATTTGCAACAACACGGGCTGAAATTGGTGCAAGCCAATTACCGCAGTCGCTTTGGAGAGATTGACCTCATCCTGCACGACGGTGCAACGCTGGTGTTTGCCGAAGTGCGCATGCGCCGCAGTCGCAATTTTGGGGGCGCTGCCGCCAGCATTGATGCACACAAACAAGCCAAACTCATCCGCACCGCGCAACTCTATCTCGCCACCCTGTCTAGTTTGCCACCCTGTCGTTTTGACGCCGTACTCTTGCTTTCAGCCGATGGCAAAGAAGGCATCGAGTGGATCAAGAATGCATTCGATCTTTAATGCGCCGACCATCAAATGCTGTCGTAGGCTGGAGGTGAGGCATGACCCCCAGCGTTGCCAAGATTGAACATGCTGGGGTTCGTGCCTCACCTCCAGCCCACTGTGGTGAGCAATTCAATCTATTTAATGGCCGACTCTATAAGGTAAAATCCGCACCATTCCTCAACTCTCTTTAGATCGAGACATGACACTCATCAAACGCGTTAGTCAACATTTCGACGATAGTGCCGAAATCAAATTACAAAGCAAAAAAGTGATGGCCAAGCCCATCGTGGAAGCGGCACAAGCAATGGTTAAATGTTTGTTGCATGACGGCAAAATTCTGGCCTGCGGCAACGGCGGTTCGGCGGGTGATGCGCAACATTTCGCAGCCGAACTCATCAACCGTTTTGAGGTTGAGCGTCCGGGGCTTCCCGCCATCTCACTGGCGACGGACAGCTCGGTGCTAACCTCTATCGCTAACGATTACGACTACAAACAAATTTTTTCCAAACAAGTGCGCGCGTTGGGCATGGAAGGCGACGTGCTGCTCGCTATTTCCACCAGCGGCAATTCGCCCAATGTGATGGAAGCCATCAGCGCCGCGCATGAGCGCAACATGGTGGTGGTGGCGCTCACGGGACGTGAAGGCGGCAAAATGGCGGCGATGTTAAAACCAACGGATTTTCATTTGTGTGTGCCAGCGCAACGCACGGCACGCGTGCAAGAAGTTCATCTGCTGGCGCTGCATTGCCTGTGCGATGTGATTGATCATGTATTACTCGGAGGTGAAGATGCGTAATGTTTGGATAATTTCAATGGCTGTTGTGTTGGGCTTGCTGTCGGGCTGCGCGCAAACAGGTAAGGGCAATGCGCTTAATTCAACCAGCGAACGTCGCACACAAGGCACCGTGTTGGATGATCAAAATATCGAGTTGCGCGCGCAACAGCGCGTTGCCGAGAAATATAAATCTAACGTGCAGGTGAATGTGATCTGCTTCAATCGTTACGCCCTCATCACGGGGCAAGTGGCGAATGAGGCGGTGAAGATGGATATCGAACGCATCGTCGGTGGCATTCCTCCGGTTAAAGGTATCGCCAATGAATTACAAGTGTCAGGCGTCGCCAGCAAAGGCGTACGCAGCAGTGATTCTGGCGTGACGGGCGATGTGCAAAAACGATTCTTGAGCAGCAAGGCGTTTAACCGCGATCACATCAAAGTGTTCACCGAAGCGGGCGTGGTTTATTTAATGGGCATCGTGACCCATGCCGAAGCCAATGCCAGCGCCGAGATTGCCAGCACCACCGCAGGCGTGCAAAAAGTGGTGCGCGTTTTTGAGTATATGGATTGACGTGAACTATCCACTCCCTAGTTACGAAAACAAAATGGCTAGCGCTGCGGATCTTGCAGCCAAGGTCGCTGCCTTGCCGCGTCCGCTGGTGTTCACCAATGGCTGCTTCGATGTGTTGCATCGTGGCCACGTGACCTACCTTGCTCAAGCACGAGCGCTCGGTGCATCCCTCATCGTCGGCGTGAACAGCGATGCTTCGGTGAAGCGCCAAGGTAAAGGTGATGACCGCCCGATCAATCAGCAAGACGACCGCATGGCGGTGTTGGCCTCGCTGGAATCAGTGAGTTTGGTGGTGCAGTTCGATGAAGACACACCACTCAACCTCGTCCTCGCTTGCCACCCTGATAAATTGGTGAAGGGCGGCGATTGGAAGCCAGAGAACATCGTCGGTAGCAAAGAAGTGCAAGGCTGGGGCGGATCGGTGCACAGCATCCCTTTCCTGCATGAGCGTTCCACCACTGCATTACTTAAAAAGATACGTTCGCTATGACACCAACAGACATCATCCTGCACCAGAAGTCCAAGGTGCTCGAAGTCGCTTTCGATAACGACACGCGATACAAACTGCCCGCCGAGTTCCTGCGCGTGTTCTCACCTTCTGCGGAAGTGCGTGGTCATGGTAAAGGGCAAGAGACCTTGCAGGTCGGCAAGCGCGATGTCGGTATCACCAGTATCGAACCCGTTGGGCAATACGCACTAAAGATCAGCTTCGA
>JAGVFD010000087.1 GCA_020057805.1 Sideroxydans sp.
CTCATTCACTTTGGTGATTTCGAGCTGACACTAGGGGTGCTTTCGGTGCTGAGTATTAACTGGTTTGGCAAAGATAAATGGCCACTGCGCTTATTGAAAGTGCTTGGATTAGTGGCTGGGGTGTTGGCATCAATCGGGGCTGGTTCGCGTGGTGGCTGGCTGGCCATCCCCGTTTTTATCATGCTGATTGCTTATTTTAGGATGGGCAAAATTTCACTAAAGCTGGTTGCTAGTAGTCTGGGGGTAGGCGCGTTACTGCTCGTCTTGCTCTATGCAAGTAATACTTCTATCCAGCAGCGCGTCGATAATTTGAATAGGGACATGGCGGAATATAGTGAAGGACGGCGCGATACGTCGGCAGGGATTCGTTGGCAGTTATACCTAGCTGCAGTTGATGTGTTTTTACGTCACCCTATTTTCGGTGTTGGACCAGAGGGCTTTGCTGCGGAAATGAAGCCGATGGCAGAAGCGGGCAAACTGACCGTTATGGCCGCCGATTTAGGCAAAGGTGAAGTGCATAACGACATTTTGTCCAAAGCGGCGGGCATGGGAATTTTCGGTTTGTTGGCTATCTTGGCGGTCTACTTTATTCCGCTTCGACTTTTCTGGCGCGCGGCGCATTCCAGCAATGAATCAATCAAACGCGGCGGCTTAATGGGTGTGACGTTCGTCAGTGGTTTTGTGGTGTATGGGCTTACCGTTGAGTTCCTTAATTTAACGCTGGCGACGGCGTTTTATAGTTTTACCATCGCTGTCTTGCTGGCATTTTGTTACAACATTCATCACGTGCCCTTAACCACTACACCCCAATCAAAATAAGGCTTCGCTATGTTCACTGTCATCATCCCCAGCTGGAATAATCTTGCCCATTTGAAGTTGGCAGTGGAAAGTATTCAGCGTCACTCTAGTGTCGAGCATGAAATTATTGTGCATGTGAATGAAGGTGCGGATGGCTCGTTGGAATGGGTGAAAGCGCAGGGAATTCGTTACACCTACACCGATAAAAATGTGGGCGTGTGCATGTCGGTGAATTATTTAATGGCACAAGCCAGTCATGAGTGGGTATTGTTTATGAACGATGACATGGTCGCAGCACCAGGCTGGGATAGCGCCTTTGTGCACGCAATCAACAACTGCGACACCGATCTAGCCTTATTTTTTGGCACGCTGATTCAGCCTGAAACAGGCGGTCATCCCAATATCATCCATCGCAACTTTGGCAGAACACCCGCCGAATTTGATGAGGCGAAATTCTTATGTGAGTACCAACAAGATGCGCGTGGCGATAAAGAAGGCGCGGCCATGCAACCCACCTTGGTGAGTAAAAAATGGTGGGCAATTTTGGGTGGCTACAGCCTAGAGTTTTCGCCCGGCATGAGCAGTGACGATGACTTGCTGATGAAATTCTGGGTGGCGGGATGTCGCAACTTCCGCATGGTGGGCGCGAGTCGGTTCTATCATTTCGGCATGGCCAGCACAGGACGCATTACGCACAACCAAGGTGGGCGCATGTTTGTAATGAAGTGGGGCATCACCCAGCTAGAGTTTTATCGCAACTATCTGCCTACGCTACGTAATCCAGACGGCGGCAATACTGCTACCAATCCACACAACACCGTGAGCAATACTTGGCTAGGAAAATTACGCCGCGTGCGCTACACCTTGCGTTACAACTACCCGTTGGATGGCATTGCTGCGTGGGATCCCATGCCTGGGCGAGGGAAGTGGGATAAGAGCGATTAATCTGGAGGTCTCATCAGAACCTAACCCCCTCCCCCTTGCGGGTACAGGGGGAGGTTGGGAGGCGGTGGTTTTTGAATTAACGCGCCGCCGCTCGCTGCATTGTTTGATAAATCGCATCCCCCATCAACAAATACCCTGTGGTTGAGTAGTGAGTGTTGTTGGCGGGATATAAATCGACGATTTTTTCTTGTAAAGCGTGCTGGTTCACTTGTAGTAAATCTGGCATGTTGAGGCGTTGCCGCGCCTCATTCCAAAATGTTTTGTGTGGATATAAATAGGTCGTGGTTTTGTTGGGTACGACTACCCAGATGGGTATGAAATCTTGTAAGCGAGCGCGATGTGATTCAAACAAGTCGAAGGCTTTTACATTCACTTCAGCAGATTCATCTTCCCCTAAAAACAGAGCATCGTTGCAACGTGCATGGCTGAAATACGTGCAACCATTGTTCACGCGAGCCACTTTTACGTTGTTCGGAATTTCCCAGTATTGAAAATCACGCGCCCTGCTTCGCACTTCATATTCACGCACATTGATTCGCGTCTTAATGCCTGTGGAAAGTTGTCCTGCGTAATTACCCTGTGTGGGATCAAATGAGACAGCGGGTGGATAGCGCGGCGCATCCACGCTGCTATGTGCACGATAATGCGTTTGGTTGCAGTCAAATGAGCGTTGCAGGGTGCCAATCAGATTGCGCTCAACAATTTCGGCAATCACATATTTACCTTTGAATCCCTGCACTTTTGCCCAGTCTGAAAAATCAGTACAGATGCCTTGCATGCTGTTCCAAGACACCGTGCGTACTTTTAACTGGTGTTGAGTCAATACTGTTTGCCACACGCGACTGTCTGAAAAACTATCGCCAATCACCAGCACATCCGCCTCTTGCATAGAGGCTTGCTGCATCCAGCGAATATCCAATTGTGGTTGTGATTTGCTTGCGCCGAATAAAGACTCTGGAAACAGCGCCATGCGAGTTAGTTCGCCTTGAAAAGTGGCTATTGGCAGAAAATAAAAAGCGACGGCACCGTAAGCGAGTACCGAAACACTAACGATTACCGAAAATAATTTGGTGTGATGCATATCAAAATTGGAAATAGAGGAAGGGACTATAGCTGCCAAATTGGTCAATCACTTGGTACAACAGATAAAGCACCAGTGTGGCTTGCGCCAGCATCAACACAGCGCTGCCTTTAATAAAGCGTAGGCGGGTTGAGTTGGGCAATAGCCACACCCATAGCAAGCCGGGCACAAGCAAGAGCATCAAGCTGCGTCCTGACATATCGGCCTGTAGCAGCAGATTGCCGTGCGTAACCAAATCAAAACTAATGGGGCGGAAGTGAATGCCGAACATGGCTTGCCACATCACCAGTGCTTGCGCCAAGGTGTCGGCGCGAAACACCACCCATGCTGCAACCACGGCAATGAAGGTGAGTGAGCCGCCCACCAAGATGCCTATCCAATTGGGCATCCAACGCAAATAAGGTTCGGCTACCTGCTCATGCCACAGATGGTTAAGCGCGAGGTAGGTGCCGTGCAAAGCACCCCACACCACGAACGTCCATCCCGCGCCGTGCCACAGCCCACCCAGCAACATCGTCGCAAATAAATTGCCGTAGCGGCGCAACTTGCCGTGACGATTGCCGCCCAATGGAATGTACAAATAGTCGCGCAAAAAAGTAGACAGCGTGATGTGCCAGCGCCGCCAAAATTCAATGATGCTGGTGGACTGGTAAGGCGAATTGAAGTTGATGGGTAAGCGAATGTTGAACATGAGCGCGATGCCCAGCGCCATGTCGGTATAGCCAGAAAAGTCGAAATAGATTTGCAGGGTATAGGCCAGCGCGCCCGACCACGCTTCCCAAATTGTGGGCAACACGCCCACCGTCATGCCGTGATTCACCCCGTCAAAAATAGCAGTGGCATAAGGCGCGAGCGAGTCAGCCCAATACACTTTTTTGCACAGCCCCAAAGTGAATAGCAAGAGTCCTGTGGCGACATTGTCCCAATTGATGCGATAGGTTGCGCTGTGGGCGAACTGCGGCATCATGTCTTTGTGATGCAACACGGGTCCTGCGATGAGATGGGGGAAGTAGGTGACGAATAATACGTAGTGAATGAAGTTGTATTCCTTCACCTTGCCTTGGTAGGTGTCCACCAAAAAAGCAATCTGGGTGAAGGTGAAAAATGAGATGCCGAGTGGCAACAGGATGTCGCCCAAAGTGAGGCTAGCGCCGGTTAGCGCACTGGCACTGGCGAGAAAAAAATTCGCGTATTTGTAATAGCCCAGCAGCAATAAATTGGCGGTGAGGGCAACAATCAGCACCTGTTTTTTACGTGCATCAGCGTGTTGCACACCCGCCTTCGCCATCCATAAGCCGAAGGCGTAATTGCACACGATAGAGCCCAGCAACAAACCCACATAAGCGGGATTCCAATAGCCGTAGAAAAATAACGAGGTCAGTGCCAGCCACCCTGCCGCATAAGCGGGATGCAAGCGTGCCAGCTGGAAAAATCCCAGCAACACAATGGGTAGAAACAGGAAGATGAATGTGTAGGAATTGAACAGCATGGGGATGTCATAAAACTCTGATACGCTATTCTACAAGACAAGTAAGCGAGGTAGCGCATGGCCATCTATGCAGTAGGCGATATTCAAGGCTGTTATGTAGAGCTTCAGCAATTGCTGAAGCAGATTCAATTCGACCCCGCACAAGACAAGCTGTGGTTGGTCGGTGATTTGGTGAATCGTGGACCAGATTCACTCGCGGTTTTGCGCTTGGTGAAGTCCTTGGGCGACAGCGC
>JAGVFD010000140.1 GCA_020057805.1 Sideroxydans sp.
CAACTTTCATTGCTACGCCAAGCACTACGGGATTGGTCTATTTACCAAGCCGATGGCGGCCTACCTGCGTAATTTTCACAACAAAGCGAACTGCACCATCGTGCCTACCGATTCTTTGCAGCGCCAACTGGAACGTGACGGCTATCAAAATGTGATTGTTGTTTCGCGTGGGGTGGATGGTGAGTTGTTTCATCCCGCCAAACGCAGTGAAAGTTTGCGCGCGAGTTGGGGCGCTGAAGATGAAACACCGGTGGTGATGTTGGTGAGTCGTCTCGCACCGGAGAAAAATTTGAATGTGGTCATCCAAGCGTTCGAGCAGATGCGCCAATTGAATCCGCTGGCGCGCTTGGTGATGGTGGGCGATGGCCCGGCACGTGCCGAGTTGCAAGCCAATAATCCTCACGTCATTTTTGCGGGCATGCAAACTGGCGAGGCGCTGGCTCAACATTACGCATCAGGCGATGTTTTTCTGTACCCCAGTTTGACCGAGACCTACGGCAACGTGACGGTGGAGGCGATGGCGAGTGGCTTGGCAACTGTGGCTTACGATTACGCCGCAGCCAGGCAGCACATGCGCCACGATATGAATGGCTTGCTGGTTCCGTATGACGATACCGCTGCTTTCATCGCGCAATCTAAAGCGATTATTTCCGACAGTGCGCGCGTGCAGCGTTTGCGCCACGCGGCGCGCCACACCATGGAAGCGCAGACCTGGGATTGCGTCATGGGAGATTTGGAATCGGTGTTGAACGACACAATGCATACTCAAGGAGTGAAACATGGCCAACCTGAACTCTCCGCTGCAACACATTAATCGCTGGGATGTAGCGCTGTGCGTATTCTGCAATCGGCAGAGCCGCTTTCTATCTGTGCGCAGTGTGTTTCGCTTGTGCAGTCGTTTGGGGGATGGCGTGTTTTGGTACACGTTAATGATTGCGCTGTTGCTCACTTACCAAGCAGCGGCCTTGCCTGCCGTGTTGCACATGTTGGCCGTGGGTGGCATCAGCACGCTCATTTATAAACTGATCAAGGGCAAGACCCTGCGCCCCCGTCCTTACAACGTCTATCCCGCTATCGTGTGCGTGGGCAAAGCGCTCGATCAATTTAGTTTTCCTTCTGGTCACACCATGCACGCCGTTGCTTTTAGCATCGTGGCAGTCTCCTATTTTCCCGCGCTATTTTGGCTAGTCGTACCGTTCGCCAGTTTGGTCGCACTGTCTCGTCCGATACTCGGTTTGCACTATCCATCTGATGTCATCGCGGGGGCTGCGCTTGGCGCCGCACTTGCGTTGGGTTCGCTCGCACTCTAATTTGTAGGCTGGTGGGTCTAGGGAACGCTAAACACATCCAGCGGTAAAGGCATGCGGTGATTGAGTTGCAACGGGGTCATCAGTGCGATGCGTTGGCGCAATGCTGGATCATCCGTGTGCGGATCAGGATTCCACAGCGGTAACTCGCCCAACAAGATGCGATCTATGTGCGCCAAGCGCACGCCCGTCTCGCGTAAGTAGTAATTGAAGCGACGCTGCATACGGGTATCGAGTCGGTCCGCCACAAAATAACAAAGCTGCGATAAGCGGCTCGTCCGCAATAAATTTTCTGCCCCCGCCAGCACATCAATGCCGCGAATGGCCAAGCTATGTGGGCAATCAAAATGAGTGGACACATAGTCGGCAAGGGCCGCGCGATGCGTGCGCATCAGCTCGGCAGGTTGCGCGAATAATTGCGAACGGATGTGCATGTCCATTGACCATTCACACGCTGCGTGAGTGAGCAGCGGCACGTTGCCCCACATTTTTTCGTGTGCAGGAACGAAGTGATTATGGGCAATGACATCCACCAGCAAGTGGCTGGCGAAGCCTAAAGACAGCGCGTATTCCTCATCACTTTGGGCGTTGTCTAACAGTCTGCGCGCGCGTTGCCATTGATGCGTGGTGGAGAACGGTTCGCCCCATGGACGCTGACTTAACAGTGCTAAGTCGGGCAAGCAAGCCCCTGCCAATACCAGTTGTGGGAAATTTTTAATGGCGCGGCGATAGCGCGCATCGGTGAGCGGCACCGCCCACAACAACATCTGCGCAAAATACACATGGGTGTACAAGCCCCAAGCATGGGCATCTGCACTCCACAGCAAAAGTGGAATCAACCAGCGCCATTGGGATATGAGCTTTCGCATGACGCGCAGTGTCGCGATTCTGTGCGAAACATTGATGACACTTTGATGATTTGTAGATGACAGCGCAGCGGCGCGCTATGCGATTAGATTTTTTCATCCGTCATCAAGCTGTAACAATTCTTCCCTACAGTGCCGTCCACTGGCCGAGTGCTAGTAACAGCGCACCATAATTTAATTGGAGAATCTAATGAAAAAAGTTGCAAGTATCCTTGGCGGCCTCGGCATCACCGCGATGTTGCTTTCGTCTAGCGTTGCGGTTGCCGTCGATATCACCGGCGCAGGCGCGACCTTCCCTTACCCTGTTTATTCAAAGTGGGCGGATGCTTACAAGACGCAAACTGGGGTCAGCATGAACTATCAATCCATCGGTTCTGGCGGCGGTATCAAACAGATCAAAGCGAAGACGGTCGATTTTGGCGCAACCGATGCTCCTTTGAAGATCGAAGATCTGGATTTCAACGGTCTGACTCAATTCCCAACGGTTATCGGTGGTGTGGTTCCCGTTTTGAACGTGGAAGGTGTGGCTCCCGGCCAATTGAAATTGACAGCCGAGACTTTGGCGGCAATCTTCATGGGCGAGATCACCAAATGGAACGATCCTAAGCTAGCGGTTGAGAATAAAGGTGTTGCACTGCCGGATGCGCTCATCACCGTGGTTCACCGTTCTGATGGCTCTGGCACGACAGCGATCTTCACTGACTACCTGTCAAAAGTGAGCAGTGGATGGAAACGTAACGTGGGTAGCGGCGGCTCTGTAGCATGGCCTGTGGGTACTGGCGGCAAGGGTAACGAAGGTGTAGCTTCTTACGTGCAACGTATCAAGAACTCCATCGGTTATGTGGAATACGCTTACGCTCTACAGAATAAGATGACTTACGCCGTGCTGAAGAACATGGACGGCATCTACGTAAAACCAGAGGCAGACAACTTCAAGGCAGCTGCGGCCAATGCAAAGTGGGATGCTAGCAAAGGTTTCTACATGATGCTGACTAACCAGCCAGGTAAAGACAGCTGGCCTATCACTGGCGCGACCTTCATCTTGATCCACAAGAGCCAAGCTCAACCAGAGCGTGCGGCAGAAGTATTGAGGTTCTTCGACTTCTCGTTCTCACCTGCGGGCGACAAAATGGCCAGCGATTTGGATTACGTACCGTTGCCCGAGAACGTCACCAAGATGATTCGTGATGCTTGGAAGGCAAAGATCAAATCTGAAGCTGGTAAA
>JAGVFD010000027.1 GCA_020057805.1 Sideroxydans sp.
AAAACAGAGAAACGAACGAACCCGCAAAACCAATCACGGCGGACATCACCATGAGTGAGCCAAATTTAATTGAGCCACTTTCATCCAACACGCGATCAACACCCAGCAAACGCAGGGTGATGCTAATCACCGCGAGGACAGCGATGTTGGTCAAAATGAATAGAAAAATACGTTTCATGCCACTTTCTCCTTGGTTAATTCTGATGTGTAGTTCATCCAAACGGGCTTGCTACACGATGCGCTAGATGGGGCGAGGGAAGTGAATTTCAAGTCCCCCGCCTCGGAGGGCGCATTGCTGAATAAGTTCAGCGTGTGATTAACGACCTGATTCGCGTTCGGGGGATGAGCTAATTTTGTGAATACTTAAGTCGGCACCGTCAAACTCTTGTTCCGCATCCAGTCGAATGCCGATGAATTTTTTCAGTGCGCCATACACAATAAAGCCGCCTGCCAATGCAATCGCAATGCCCATCAAGGTGCCAATTAGCTGCGCCATCAAACTCACGCCGCCCAATCCGCCCAGTGCCTTTGCGCCAAAAATACCTGCAGCAATGCCGCCCCATGCGCCGCACAAGCCATGCAACGGCCATACGCCCAATACGTCGTCAATCTTCCAGCGATTTTGCGTGAGAGTGAACATGAGGACAAACAGCGCGCCCGCCACGCCGCCCACAATAAGCGCACCTAGGGGATGCATGAGGTCAGAACCTGCGCACACAGCGACCAGTCCTGCGAGTGGGCCGTTATGCACAAAGCCTGGGTCGTTCTTACCCAGCCACAAGGCCACCAGCGTACCTCCCACCATCGCCATTAGCGAATTCACTGCGACGAGTCCGCTGATGCCCGCAATGGTCTGCGCAGACATCACATTAAATCCAAACCAACCAACGGTGAGAATCCAAGCGCCCAATGCCAGAAAAGGAATGCTGGAAGGAGGATGGGCAGAGATGCGCCCGTCTTTGGTGTAGCGCCCATTGCGCGCACCTAGCAGCAGTACGGCGGCCAACGCAATCCAGCCCCCTACCGCATGCACCACCACTGACCCTGCGAAGTCATGGAAGCCAGCGCCATAGGTGTTCTTCAGCCATTCCTGAATGCCGTAGTGATTATTCCATGCGATGCCTTCGAAGAAAGGGTACACAAAGCCAACCAACACAAAGGTGGCTGCAAGTTGAGGATTAAATCTCGCACGTTCTGCAATGCCGCCCGACACGATGGCGGGAATGGCGGCAGCGAAGGTCATCAGGAAGAAAAATTTGACGAGGTCGTAGCCATTTTTTTGCGCCAGTTGCTCTGCCCCGACGAAAAAATTCACGCCGTAAGCAATGCTGTAACCGATGAAGAAGTAGGCCAAGGTGGACACGGCTAAATCACTGAGGATTTTAACCAGCGCATTCACTTGGTTCTTCTTACGTACCGTGCCTAGCTCCAGAAAAGCAAAGCCTGCATGCATCGCCAACACCATGATGGCGCCTAGCAAAACAAACAACACGTCCGTACTAAATCGTAATTCTTCCATGCTCATCTCCACTACTGCTGATTTTAATTATTTGAATTTATAGAGGCGACCTAAAGCCAATCCCGTAAGTACTTATCCAACCACAACAAACCCACTATCGTTTTGCTGTCGTTAATTTTTCCGCTGCGTATGCCATCCAATGCATCTGCCAGCGACAGCTCGAACACTTCTAAAAACTCACCTTCATCTAATTGCCGCCCCTGCTGGGTTAAGCCGCGCGCCAAGTAATACTCCATGCGCTCATCCGCGTAACCAATGCACGGCCATGCGCTGGTGAGGTGTAGCCACTCACGGGCGACATACCCCGTCTCTTCCAGCAACTCTCGCTGCGCGGTGATAAGCGTATCTTCACCATGATCTATTTTGCCTGCGGGTAGCTCAATAAATTCGCGCTTGGGTGGATAACGATATTGGCGCTCCATCACCAAGTTGCCGTTATCCAGTAGCGCCAAAATGGCCACCGCACCAGGATGAGTGATGTACTCACGTGTACTGGTCGAACCATCAGGCAAGCGCACACTGTCTTTACGCACTTGAATAAAATTCCCTTCATACATCAGGGCGCTGTTGATTTGCTTTTCAGTCAAGTCCATCACGTCTCCTTACAAAACAATACTCCCGCCGTAGCGGGAGTATTGTTTTAATAACCGGCCATGTTCACGGTAGCAATAAAGACTGCTGCACGGAAGCAGCGCACACGTTCATCAAAGCGCCAGGCAAAATTCCCAAGCCCAACACGGCCAGCCCGTTAATGGAAATGAGCAAAGAGCTGTCGGGTTGAATGTAAATTTTTTCGTGGCTTTCTGGTGCATCAAAGTACATCAACTTAACAATGCGCAGGTAGTAGAACGCGCCAATGAGCGAGAATAGTACCGCCATGATAACCAGCGGAAGGTGGCCTGCTTGCACGGCCGCATTCAACACCGAGAATTTAGCGTAAAAGCCCACGGTGGGGGGCACACCTGCCATGGAGAACATGAGCAACATCATCATAAAAGCGAGCCACGGACTGCGTTGATTGAGGCCTTTGAAGTCATTCAAATTGTCAGCCTCGAAACCTTCGCGCGACAGCAACATAATCATGGCGAAGCCGCCCAAACTCATCAGCACGTAGACGATGGCGTAGAACATGGCCGAGCCATAGCCTTCGAGGGTGCCACTCAAAATACCCACCAGCATAAATCCCATGTGGGCGATGGTGGAGTAAGCAAACATGCGCTTAAGGTTGGTCTGCGCAATGGCGGTGATGTTACCGACTGCCATCGACAGCACCGCCAGTACCATCAACATGCCCGCCCAATGCACCATCATCGGCTGCATGCCTTCCACCAAAATGCGCATGACGAATGCAAACGCAGCCAGTTTGGGGGCAGTGCCAATGAACATGGTCATGGCAGTGGGCGCGCCGTGATACACGTCAGGCACCCACATGTGGAAAGGCACAGCGCCTAGCTTAAACGCCAAGCCTGCCACCAAAAATGCCAAGCCAAATACCAGCAAATTGACGTGCGCTGTGCCCGTCGCAATGCTGGTTGCGATAGTGTGAATATCGAGCGAACCTGTCGCGCCATAAATCATGGACATGCCGTATAGCAAGAATCCCGATGCCATCGCACCCAAGATGAAGTACTTCATGGCGGATTCAGTGGCAACGGCGGAGTCGCGTTGCAAGGCAACCATGGCATACAAGCTCAAGGCCAGAATTTCGAGACCAATGTACAGCGTCACAAAATTGCTCGCGGAAATCATCACCATCATGCCCAGCGTGGAAAACAACACCAACGCCAAAAACTCGCCGGTAAATAAGCCGCGTGCCATCAGATAACTACGCGAGTAGACCAACATCATGGACACCGATAAATAAGTCAGCAACTTGAGTACGTCGGACATCAAGTCATCCACGAACATATTGTTGAATAGATGCGCGGCGCCCATGGTGTGGGTGGCCACCGTAATCAATGAGCATCCCAAGAGCGATAGCTGCACCAGCAAATAAGTAAGGGTGCGTGTGTGTTTGGGTAGCGACACATCCACCACCAAAACGATACTGACCATGATGACGAGAAACATCTCGGCATAAGCAGGAAATAAGGTGGACAGGTAGTTCATGGTTTCCTCTTAAGGCTTAAATTTTTGAGGTGTTCAAATGCACCAGCAAATCATTGACTGACGCGTGCATGATTTCGCTCAACGGCAAGGGATACAGCCCCATGACCAACACAGAAATGGCCAATACCGCCATCACAATAAATTCGCGTGAGCTTAAATCGTGCATGTGTTTAACGTGATCATTGGCCACTGCGCCGAATACCACGCGCTTGTACATCCACAGCGTGTAAGCCGCGCCGAATACCAAGGTGCTGGCCGCTGCAAAGCCGTACCAGAAATTCACTTTGACTGCGCCCATGATGACCATGAATTCACCCACGAAACCGCTGGTGCCGGGCAGGCCGCTATTGGCCATGGCGAACAACATGAAGAAGGCGGCGAACTTGGGCATGGTGTTGACCACGCCACCGTAATCCACAATCTGCCTCGAATGCACTCGGTCGTACATGACGCCGATACAGAGGAACAGTGCGCCCGCCACGAAGCCGTGCGAAATCATTTGCAGCAAGGCGCCTTCCATGCCGTAAGCATTGAAGATGAAGAAGCCGAGGGTGACGAAGCCCATGTGTGAAATAGAGGAATACGCCACCAGCTTTTTCATGTCGGATTGCGTCAAGGCCACCAAGCCGATATAGACCACGGCGATGAGCGACAGCGCAATCATTACGCCCGACAGCGCATGACTGGCATCGGGTGCGATAGGCATGGAGAAGCGAATGAAACCGTAAGCGCCCACCTTCAACATAATCGCCGCCAGTACCACGGAGCCACCTGTAGGCGCTTCCACGTGGGCATCGGGCAACCAGGTGTGTACGGGGAACATCGGCACTTTTACCGCGAAGGCGAAGAAGAAGGCGATGAAAATCAGAATCTGCGCATCCAATGGAATACGTAGTTGGTGGTATTCCAAAATAGAGAAACTGCCGCCGGAATGCAGGTAGAGATACAAGAACGCAACCAACATCAACAACGAACCGAGCAAGGTATAAAGGAAAAATTTAACCGCCGCATACACACGATTAGGACCTCCCCACACGCCGATGATAAGAAACATCGGAATCAGCATGGCTTCCCAGAACACGTAAAACAACATGGCATCCAGAGCAGCAAACACGCCGTTAATCAAGCCCGACATGATTAAAAACGCCGCCATGTATTGCGCCACGCGCTTCTCAATCACCACCCAACCTGCGACCACGACGATGATGGTGAAGAAGCTGTTAAGCAAGATGAACAACATGGAGATGCCATCAATACCCAAGTTGTAATGGATGTTGAAATGGGTAATCCAATCTTTCATCTCGACGAACTGCATGGCACTCGTCATGCGATCGAATCCCGTGTAAAGCGGCAGGGTGACCAGCAAACCTAACACCGCGCCCACCAGCGCAATCATTCTGGCGAGTGGCGCATTGCGGTCGTTCCCAGTGGCCAACACCAGCAATCCAAAAATGATGGGGAGCCAGATGGCAACGCTTAACAGGGGGTATCCTAAAATCATGCTTATTCCTTCAATGTTTCTCTAGGTCTGACTGATTAGAATAATGTGCGAACGGTGAGCAGGAGTGACACACCCACAATCATCCAGAAGGCATAGTGATACACATAACCCGTTTGGAAGCCGCGCAATACGCTGGAGAACAAGCCCACCATTTTGGCCGAGCCGTTCACAAAAAAACCATCAATCAATTTCACGTCACCAAACTTCCACAGCAAGCGACTTGCGCCGCGTGCGCCACCCGCAAAGAACCAGTCGTTGAAGCGGTCGAAGTAGTATTTCTGATCGAGCAAGGTGTACAGCGGCGCGAATTTCTTTTGAATCGTGGCAGGAATATCGGGGCGCTTCATATAAAAGAACCACGCGGTGCCCACCCCTGCTACAGCCAAGAAGAAAGGCAAACTCATCATGCCATGCAAGGCCATGGCGAATGCGCCGTGGAATTCTTCATGCAGCTCCGCCATCACGTGATGATGTTCAGCAATGTAAATGGCATCGCCGAAGTAACTGCCGAACAACATGGGCTCAATCGCAATGTAGCCAATCAATACGGATGGAATCGCTAACAAAATGAGCGGCAAGGTAACCACCCACGGTGTTTCGTGCGGTTTGCCTGCGTGATGGCCGTGGTCATCATGCGCACCATGATGCTCATCGTGCGGTACTTGGTCGTAACGCTCTTTGCCGTGGAACACGAGGAAGTACATGCGGAACGAGTAGAACGCGGTAACGAACACGCCCGCCACCACCGCAAAGTAAGCAAAACCAGAGCCTGCCAGATGCGAATACTCCACCGCTTCGATGATGCTGTCCTTGGAGTAGAAGCCTGAAAAGAATGGCGTACCAATCAGCGCAAGCGAACCAATGAGCGAAGTAATCCACGTAATTTTCATGTATTTACGCAGGCCACCCATGTAGCGAATGTCTTGATTGTGGTGCATCGCAATAATCACGCTACCCGCTGCCAAGAACAGCAGCGCCTTGAAGAAGGCGTGCGTCATCAAGTGGAACATGGCGACAGAGTAAGCGGACGCGCCCAAGGCAACGGTCATGTAGCCAAGTTGCGACAAAGTGGAATACGCCACCACGCGCTTGATGTCGTTTTGAATAATGCCGAGGAAGCCCATGAACAGCGCGGTAATCGCGCCAATCACCATGACGAATGAAAGCGCCGTTTCCGACAGCTCAAACAACGGCGACATACGCGACACCATAAAGATGCCTGCGGTCACCATGGTGGCGGCGTGAATCAGTGCGGAGATAGGCGTTGGGCCTTCCATCGAATCAGGCAACCAAACATGCAGCGGAAACTGCGCGCTCTTCCCCATGGCGCCGATGAACAACAAAATACAAATCGCCGTCATCAAATTCCACGACACCCCCGGAATGGGTGCAATGTCATTGGCATAGTTGTGCGCGTTGGCAAACACCGTTTGGTAATCCAATGTACCAAACACCATCAACACCAAAGCAATGCCCAGCAAGAAACCAAAGTCACCCACGCGGTTGACTAAGAAAGCTTTGAGGTTGGCATAGGTGGCTGTTGGCTTGGTGTACCAAAAACCAATGAGCAGATAAGACACCAGGCCCACCGCCTCCCAACCAAAAAACAGCTGCATGAAGTTGTTAGCCATCACCAGCATCAACATGGAGAAAGTGAACAGCGAGATGTAGCTAAAGAAGCGCTGATAACCTGGGTCTTCTTGCATGTAACCGATGGTGTAGATATGTACCATGAGCGACACGAAGGTCACCACCAGCATCATGGTGACGGTGAGTTTGTCGATTAAAAATCCCACGCCAAACGTAGCGGTTTCCGAGGTAAGCCACGTGTAAATCGGGCCGTTAAACATATTGCCTGCGGCAACATCTTGAAAAATCAACACCGATGCCGCAAATGAAACCGCAACTAGCGCGATGGTGATGCGGTGCGACCAAGTGCGTCCCAGCCACTTACCAAACAGACCAGCGGCAATCGCACCCAGTAGGGGCGCTAACGGAACAACGAGATACAGGCTTTTCATGTCCATGTGAATTAACCTTTGAGTGTGCCTAAATCATCCACGTTGATGGTGCGCAAATTGCGGAATAGCACCACGAGAATGGCCAAGCCGATTGCGGCTTCAGCCGCAGCGACGGTCAGTATGAAAAATACAAAAACTTGTCCTGATGGGTCGTTTAGATAGTGCGAGAACGCCACAAAATTGGTGTTCACCGCCAACAATATCAACTCAATCGCCATCAGCAACACAATGAGATTTTTGCGATTAAGAAAGATGCCCACCACACTAATCGCAAAGAGGATGGCACCCAGTACTAGAAAATGCGA
>JAGVFD010000090.1 GCA_020057805.1 Sideroxydans sp.
CCCACCTTGGCTAACCAAGGCTTGAACGGCTCGGCCTTGGGGGAGGGGATGGATTGGATGATGCGTAGCAAGCCCTCGGTATGCGAACAATCGGTCTCGCGCAACTTGCCATCGGGCGCTTCGGGTTTGAACTGTCGACAAATTGTCGACAGTTCAAACCCGCTGATTTTTTCACGCTGTTTAATGCGATACCAATAGTCACGAGGATTCGCACTATCGGTCAACGCACCCACTACATCAACGATGGAGAAATACCACTTTTGTTCGGCCTCGTCCCATACCGAACGAATCTGCTTGGATTCAAAAAGTTTGATGTTGCTCATGTGATTTCCTCTACATGTATGGAGCGAGGCCAGAATATCAAATTAGCTTTTTTGCTCCAGTATTCGATCTAATAATTTTTGACCATCAGGCATGCCAGACATCGTGCGAAGAAACACAACATTCCGCCCCAGTATTTTTTTAACGGCACTCGCTGTAATGGGCTCTGATACCAAACTAAATTCACCCAATTTTTGGTAACGACATTCTTCTTTCTGCCCCTCATGTTCACGAACTAGGGTTTCACCTGTGCCTTTTCCATAGGCGATTACACCCACTCCATTTTCATACAAGAAAACCCAATCCCCTTCTTTAATCCGGTCGATGTTGTATTTCCATTGGCCGTAGAAAGCTGCCGCTATACCTTCAGCAATCATTTCCTCTTGGTCTTCGTCGTTATTCCCTTTATTGGTATTCAGCAGGTGGAAGCGTCCAGAGGGCTGACTATCATCTGCCGCATTAGGGTTTAACTCATCTTTGGCAACAGAAGCACCTTCATTTATTAGATTAAAAAGCACCTCTTGTCTAGATAACGATAAATGCTCTGCCAACTCATCCACAAAGGAATGCAACTCCTTTGGCAGACGAACTGTTGATGCAATCAATTCGTTTTTAATGGATTTTGATTTTTTAATCAGCGCTCTTAAGTTGCTCATGCAATCACTCCAAAATCAAATAACGGGAGGCCATTGTATGCTAGATTCATAATTGATGCAAATTTTGCATCAATTATGAATCTTTATGAGTTACTCGCGCATCTCCCGCCCCGTCAGCTTCAAAAACACATCTTCCAAATTCGCGGGTCTATGCAGGTAGCGCAATGCGCTTTGTGTTTGCAGGTGGGCGACTAAAGGGGGGGCGTCTTGCACGTAGCAGAAGACGGATTCGCCGCTGATCTCGAAGCGTTGCGAGAATTTTGCGGCGTGTTCGCTGGCCCACTGCCCCGATGTTTCACCGAATACTTCGACCACTTGTGGTTCGATATTTTGTTCGATGAGTTCGCGTGGCGAGCCTTGGCTAATGAGCTTGCCGTTATCCATCACGGCAAGGCGATGACATAGGCGCTCGGCTTCATCCATGAAGTGGGTGGTGAGGAGCAGAGTTTTGCCTTGTTGCGTGAGTTCGCGCAGGCGTTGCCAGATGAGGTGGCGCGCTTGCGGGTCGAGGCCGGTGGTGGGTTCGTCGAGGAAGATGACATCAGGATCGTTCACCAGTGCGCGCGCCAAAGTGAGGCGACGTTTCATGCCGCCCGATAGCGTGGGCACTTTTGCATCGCGCTTGCTGGTGAGGCTGGCGAATTCCAATAGCGAAGGAATGCGCGCTTCAATCTCTGCGTCCTTCATGCCGAAGTAGCGCCCATACACCAACAGGTTTTCTGCCACGGTGAAGTCAGGATCGAGGTTGTCCATTTGCGGCACAACGCCCACGCGGATGCGCGCCTCTCTTGCGGCTTGCGGTACGGGCAAATCGAGCAAGGTTGCTGTGCCCGCATCGGGTGCTATCAGCCCTAGCAAGATGCGCAGCGTGGTGGTTTTGCCCGCACCGTTAGGGCCCAGCAGGCCGAAGCATTCGCCTTTGTGGATGGACAGATTGAGGCCATCCACAACGCGATGCGTGCCGTAGGATTTTTGTAGATTGGTGGCGCTAATCACTTCCATGTTGATTCAACTCCTACCTAAGAACTTTGTCCACGAAAGTCACGAAAAGCACAAACAACCCAATTTAGACACAGGGGGTTTTCGTGCTTTTCGTGACTTTCGTGGACAATTTGTTTTTTCTGATTCACAACGCCACCCCGCTGAAATGTTTTTTCACAATGTCGCGCAGTTGCGTTAATCGTCCGTGAAAATAATGGTCGGCTTCTGGCAATACGACGATGGGTAATTTTTGTGGGCGCGCCCAATCAAACGCGGCAGACAGCGGCACCACATCATCTGCCTCGCCATGAATCACTAATGTATCCGGCGACACGGCGGGCATGGCAAAGCGCCCCACAGCAGGCGCAGCCAAAATTAGATGTTGTGGTTTGAGGTGTTGTGCAGCTCGCGAAGCCACGTAGCCACCAAAAGAAAAACCCGACAGGATCAGCGGCAATTCCTCGCCAAACTGTTCCTGCGCGTAGTGCGTAACAGCAATAAGGTCTTGCTCCTCACCCTCGCCGCCGGTGAATTCACCTTCACTTGCACCCACGCCACGAAAATTGAAACGCAATGCAACACAACCTAATTCAGCAAAAGTTTTTGCCAAAATAACGGCCACTTTGCTTTCCATGTTGCCACCCATCGTAGGCAATGGGTGCGCCACCACCGCGATGGCGCGCGGCATTTCATCGGGCACATACACGAGGCCTTCAAGGTGTCCGGCTTTGCCTTCAAGTGAGAATTTTTGTAGTGCGACGGCCATTATATTTTCAGGCGCTCAACGACTTGTCCATTCTTCAAATGCGATTCGATAATTTCATCCAAATCGCTCTCATCCACGAAGGTGTACCAAACGCCTTCGGGATAAACGACCAACACGGGGCCGTCGTCGCAACGGTCTAAACAGCCTGCGGAGTTGATGCGAATTTTATTTTGGCGATTAGATAAGCCCAGCACTTTGACTTTGTCTTTCACATAGTCGCGCGCCTTTTGTGCGCCTCGATTGCCGCAGCAATCACTGCCATCTTCGCGTTGGTTGGTGCAGAAAAAAACATGTTTATCGAAATAACTCATCACTCACTCCTTGTGCAAAATTATAAACGGTGGCGCGACCACATTAAGTAAGCCCCCAACAACAAGGGGAACATCAACGACACCGTTTGCGACAGGCCGTTGTAATTTTTTACGTGTCCGTAGCGCCATTGAAATAATGGCTGGGCGGCGGCGGGGCTGCCGCTGTCTAACACGCCTAAGGCAAGCACCATGTAGGCCAAGATGGCAACTAGGCCGACTCTCAAAAGAGCCCGTCCATGCAAACGACTTGTGCCCCACATTAACAACAGTCCGCCGACGATGCCCAGCATGGCTTCTCCGTTTAGCCACAACAACAGCGCCCATGATTTAAGCAACAATGCTGCCGCCAAAAATTTTGCCAAAGCAACGATGCACAACAACAGCAGTACCGCGATGGCTGCGTGACGGCGCGCTTGCAACAACGTTTGCAAGAGCAATCCCATCATCAGCAAATTGAGGGTGACCGCCACACTCTCCCACCCATTGAATGGCTGTGTAGGCATGGTGGCAAATAGGCGATGCGCAGATTCCGTGATGAACACATTGCCCAACATGGGCAGGGAGGGATTGATCTGCGCAAACATCCACAGCATGACCAGCGCCAAGCCAAAGTCCACGCTGCGTTCACGTTGAAATAAATGGATGCGCCAACGTGTGAGGCGTGCAAACCAAGCGTGCGGGGCAATGAACAAGGCAAACAATGCGCCTAGCAAACCGCCCAAGGTATTGGTCAACAGGTCTACGTTTGAACTGGTGCGAGAAGGCAGGTAGAGCTGCAAAAATTCCAACGCAAGTGACAATGCCAACGCACCCAATATCGCAAAAAATCCGCTGCGCAGCGCGCCGAAATGCTCCCGCAAGGTCAACGCTAACAGCAGCCCTAACGGCACATAAGCCAACACATTCACAATCGCATCAAAAGTGGTGTAGGTCTGCCCTAAGGGTGCAGCCAACACATCACTCAAACTAATGCCTTGCTCTTGCCAGCCCTCAAACGGCGACAAGCTAACGTAAATCAAAAATAAGATATGCCCGCCCAACAGGTAATGGCGCAACAGCGAACGGCGTGTATGTGGCAGCGCGTGATGAGCGTGTTGTAAATGAGTGCGCGTCATAGCCAATTAAAATCTTTCGTATCCCGCCAAGTAGCGCCACTGCCCGGATGCCAGCTTGGACATCGACACGCGCCCAATTCGCAGCCGTTTCATCGACTTTATTTCCAATCCAACGGCCTGACACATGAAGGC
>JAGVFD010000192.1 GCA_020057805.1 Sideroxydans sp.
ATCACACCGCGCTTCATTTTAGCCAGCGTAAGTTCATTGATGAGGTGATGTGTTTGCTCATTGAGCGGGCAATGAATGGTGATGATATCGCTGCGCTGATACAGCTCATCCAGCCCCACATAATTTAGCCCCAATGCCCGACAGTCCTCACTTTGAATGGTGTCGTAGCCCAATAGTTGGCAGCCAAATCCGCGCAAAATTTCTGCCACCGCTTGCCCAATGCGCCCTGTGCCAATGATGCCCACCGTGCGCCCGCGCAGCTCAAATCCGAGCAAACCTTGCAGGGCAAAGTTGCCGTCACGCACACGGTTATAAGCGCGATGCGTTTTGCGATTTAACGTCAGCATCAGCGCCAAGGTATGCTCGGCTACCGAGTGCGGCGAGTAGGCAGGAACACGCACCAAACGAATGCCATAACGCTGCGCCGCCAACACATCCACATTGTTGAAACCCGCACAGCGCAAAGCGATTAAGCGTGTGCCTTGGTTGGCTAAAATGTGCAAAACTGCGTCATCCAATGTGTCATTTACAAAGCAACACAACGTGTTATAGCCCGCAAATAAAGGCGCGGATTGTTGCGTGAGACGCGCTTCAAAAAACACCAGCTCGTGCCCCCCATCGGCATTCAGCGCCGTGAGTGATTCACGATCATAGGGTTGCGTGCTACACACGGCGATTTTCATGGCGTCTATCCCTGCGTGGCGGATTCGGGTGCGGCTTGCGTCAGTCGCTTCCAAATACACGCGCCCTTGCTAGCCTTGTCGATGTCGTTCATCTGCGCTTCGTGCAAGGCCAGCTCTTCGTCACTGGCGCATAACACGCGCGCACTCAATTGCAGCGTCTCACCCTGTGCATTCAGTTGCACGCTATCCACCTCGACCGCCTCTTCACCCAATAAACTTTCTTGGCCGCGCGTCATGCCCAAATACACCTCGGCCAACAACTCGGTATCCAGCAAAGCGCCATGCAAAGTGCGGTGCGAGTTATCAATGAAATAGCGGTCGCACAACGCGTTCAGGTTGTTCTTCTTGCCCGGATGCAACTCCTTCGCCAGCTTCAACGTATCCAAAGGCGGCGGACAAATCGCATCCAAGGTGGGCAAATTGGCACGCGCTAATTCAGCATTCAAAAAGCCCATATCGAACGGTGCGTTGTGAATAATGAGTTGCGCCCCTGCGATAAATTCCAGCAGCGCGGGTGCAATTTCGGCAAACTTGGCTTCGTTTTGCAAACGCTCCAACGTCAATCCATGCACCGCCGCCGCGCCCTCGTCAATCTCACGCTCAGGATTTAAGTAGCGATGAAAAGTGCGATTAGAAATTTTGCGCCCATCCATTTCGATGGCGGCTACTTCGATAATGCGATGCCCTTGCCTAGGATCAAGGCCAGTAGTTTCAGTGTCTAGTACGACTTGTCTCATGCTTGCGCCCTCAATTCTTCAATACCCCGATTCGCCAGCTCATCGGCGCGTTCGTTGCCTTCATGTCCGGCGTGGCCTTTAACCCAAATCCATTCAATCTGGTGGCGACCGACTGCCGCGTCTAGTCTGCGCCATAGGTCGTCGTTTTTCACAGGTTGTTTGCTGGCTGTTTTCCAGCCGCGTTGCTTCCAGCCGGGTAGCCATTCGGTGATGCCTTGCAGCACGTATTTGGAATCGGTGTGTAGTCGCACTTGACAGGAACGGGTGAGTGTTTCTAGCGCCATGATGGCGGCCATGAGTTCCATGCGATTGTTGGTGGTGTGGGCTTCGCCGCCACACAATTCGCGCTCTTTTCCTTTGTTGCGTAACAACGCGCCCCAACCACCTATGCCCGGATTGCCCTTGCATGCGCCGTCGCTAAATACGTCCACTACTTCACTCATCGTTCTCGACTTTCTGTATGCCTTTGTTCAATTTGGGGGCGGCGGGCATCAATTTATGTACCAAGCCTTCGTTCCATTTTGGTTTGATGAGACGCATTCCCGGCACGCGTTTGATGGCGTGCAAGAAGTAGATGCCGCCCCCCATCGGCCACCAGCGACTTCCCGCACTTTCCATAAACGCGGCGCGCTCCATCCATTTGCGCTGACGAAACGGGGGGGCATAAGCCGCGCAACGCACTTCCACCACGTCAAACCCCAACAACGCTAACCAATCTTTCAGACGCGGTAAGGCAATAAATTTGCCGCACCACGGATACCCCTCGTGCCGCCCCAAGGTGCGGTGCATCCCCCATAAACTATAGGGATTGAAGCCACTGATAAGCAGACTGCCTTCGGGCATCATCAGGCGCTCGACCTCACGCAAAATGTGGTGCGGATTGTCGGAAAATTCCAATATGTGCGGCATCAATACCAAATCCAGACTGGCACTCATCAATGGTAATTCAGGACACACGGCTCGCACATCGTTGCCCACTTGATTGCCAGCCGTGAAACGCAAGGGAATGCGGTTACTGCTCAAAAACGAATGCTCGGGCAAGCCCAACTGCATGGCATTAAAGCCAAAAATATCAGTCACCGCTTGGTTGAAATATAGATGCTCACGCGACAGCACATAGCCGCCCTGCTCGGTGGCGAACCAGTCACTCAAACTATGTGTGATTACTTTAGAATTAGGCATCGCACCTACCGACCTATCATGTTGAACATCACAGCCATCCCCGCTTTTCGCGACAACTACATCTGGGCGATTCACGATGCGACCCACGTCGCCATCGTTGACCCCGGTGAAGCCG
>JAGVFD010000250.1 GCA_020057805.1 Sideroxydans sp.
ACGTGAAGGCTAACGGTAACGCCACGCGCGAAGTAGCGGATGCCGCGCTCACCATGCTCGATGTGGATTCGCAAGGCTTGGATGTGATGGATAGAAAACTGTTGCAAACCGTCATTGAAAAATTCATGGGTGGTCCCGTCGGCGTGGATAACCTCGCTGCCGCCATCGGTGAAGAGCGCGATACCATCGAAGATGTCATCGAGCCGTATCTCATTCAACAAGGCTATCTGCAACGCACTCCGCGTGGACGCATGGCAACAGCGAACGCATATCAACATTTCGGCTTGATGCCGCCACGCAGTGCGACAAATAATAAGGAGTTATGGGATGAGTAAGCACGCTATTTTTCCTTGGCCTGTTCGTGTGTATTTTCAAGACACCGATGCGGGTGGCGTGGTGTATCACTCTAATTATGTGAACTTTATGGAGCGCGCGCGGACAGAGTGGCTGCGTACATTTGGCTACAGCAACGCAGGGATGATGCAGGAGTTGGGAGTGGTGTTTGTGGTGCGCTCGATGAAATTGGATTATCTCAAGCCTGCCATTTTGGATGATTTGCTGTCGGTTACTGCGCAAGTAAAAGCCATTGGGCGTAGCAGTATTACCGTGGTGCAGACGGTGTTGCGTGGGGCAGAGCTACTCACCGAAGCTGAAGTGTATTTGGTGTGTGTGGATGTGAAAACGTTTAAGCCTGTGCGTGTGCCGGATGTGCTGCGCAAACAATGGGACTAAAAATATGAACTTGTTGCAAAATTTGTCATTTATTCACCTCATTACCAATGCCAGCGTGCCCGTGCAGTTGGTGATGGGTTTGTTGTTGCTCGTGTCGCTGATGTCGTGGTGGTACATTTTTCTTAAATTATTTGCAGTGCGTTTGGCGGTAAAACGTACGCGTGAATTTGAAGATGCGTTTTGGAATAATCCGAATTTAGTGGCGTTGTATCAACAAGCAACTACTAACACTCGACACGATCAAGGTGCGTTAGAGCATATTTTCTCCGCAGGATTTACCGAATATGTGAAGTTGAAAAAGACGCATGGCGTGGATAGCGCGGCGATTATGGATGGAACACGGCGTGCTATGCGTGCGCGCTATCAACGCGAAATGGACGATCTTGAATCGCATCTTTCTTTTTTGGCGACGGTGGGCTCGGTGAGTCCTTACGTGGGATTGCTGGGTACGGTGTGGGGAATTATGAATGCCTTTCGTGGCTTATCCAGCGTGGGGCAGGCAACATTGGCGCAAGTTGCACCTGGTATCGCAGAGGCATTGGTGGCAACGGCGATGGGCTTGTTCGCAGCGATTCCTGCGGTGGTGGCCTATAACCGTTACGTGCATGATGTATCGCGCTTATCAACCCGTTTTGAAAGCTTCATCGAAGAGTTTTCTAACGTGCTTCAAAGGCAGCCATGAAAGTGTGTGAGGTGATTAACGTTGAAGTAATGGCTGCCCTGCTGCTGTGCAGCGACCCATTCGCACAGTCGAAGGTGCAGCCATGAACTACGGCCGCCGCGCTGCGCATCGTCCGATGAGCCAAATAAATGTTGTGCCGTACATTGACGTGATGCTGGTGCTACTGGTGATTTTTATGGTCACGGCCCCCATGATGAATCCTGGTCAAATCGATTTACCCAGCGTAGGTAAGTCATTGACGCCGCCGGTCGCGCCGCTGGAAGTAATTATCAGAAAAGATACGACTTTGGCTTTGCGTGATCACGCTCAAGGCGAGCAGGAGTTGCCTGTTTCGCGTGAAGAATTAGCTGTGATGTTGAAACAGAAAATAGCCAGCAATCCGGCGCAATCCGTGGTGATTTCGGCTGATAAAAAAGTGCGTTACGAAGAGGTGATTGATGTCATGGATATGTTGCAACAACAGCATATTCAAAAAGTAGGTCTGCTCACCAAGGCGCGATGAATTACGCATTAGATCAACGTGAATCGTATCGAATCCCCGCAGGGTTATTGGCTTTGGGGGTGCATGCTGTTTTCTTTGGGGTGCTGGTGTTTAGTGTGCATTGGCAAACAAATCAACCTGAAAGTTTTGCCGTTGAATTGTGGGATAGTTTGCCTGTGGCTGTTCCCCTTCCTGTTGTTGAGCCTGTGCCCGTCCCCGTGGTAGTCGCCAAGGAAGAGCCAGTGACCGTAGTAAAAGCTGACATTGAGGTGCGACAAAGGAAAATAAGTAAAACAGAGACGCCGCAACCCAGCGCTAAAGAATTGGCTAAAGAAATAAAAGCCAAGCAGCAGGAAGATGAGCGTCGGCAGCTAGAAGAATATGCAGACAAGCGCAGGCAAACCATTCAAGACAGCGTGCGTGCCGAAGTAAACGCTGCAACGGCCGCAGAGGTGGGGCGCTATCAAGACATGATTCGCAGCAAAATACGCCGCAACATTGTGGGCGTGCCGCCCAACTTGGCTGACAATGCGAAAGCAGAATTTAAGGTAACGCTCTTGCCAGGCGGCATGGTGTTGGATGCACAGTTGAAAAAAAGTAGCGGGAATGCGGCGTATGACGATGCAGTCGAGCGTGCGATTTTCAAAGCACAACCTTTTCCTTTGCCGAAAGATGAGGAATTGCAACAGATGTTTCGAGTGCTGAACTTGAGCATCAAGCCACAGGAGTAGTTGATGTATCGAATCATCATTGGATTGTTGTTGGTGTGCTTATCTCACGCGGTACGCGCTGAATTAACGATCGAAATTAGCGGGGCGGGTGAGCATCAAACGCCCATATCGGTGGTGCGCTTTGCGGGTGAAGAGGGGGGCGCGCAAAGTATCAGCGAAATCGTGTCTAACGATTTGCTGCGCACAGGACTATTTAAGCTTATTCACCCAGCGGGCAGAGCGCCACATACCGTAAGTGAGGTGAAATACGCCGATTGGTACGGTGTGGAAGCTATCGTGATGGGCTCGATTACGCTGCAAGAAGACGGCAACATGCTAGTTACCTTCAGCTTGCTGGATATGGTGCGGCGCAGTGAGTTGCTTAAACTGACCGTCTCGGCACCGCAAAATCAAGGACGTGCCATCGCGCATGGCATCGCAGACAGGGTGTTCGAACGGTTGACGGGGACGCCGGGTGTTTTCAGTACGCGTATTGCCTATGTGAATCGTGATAAGGGGCATTACCGCTTGGTGGTGGCGGACAGTGATGGCTACGGCGAGCAGGATTTATTGAATTCTCGCGAACCTATTATGTCGCCCGCATGGTCGCCGGACGGTACAAAAATTGCCTATGTGAGTTTTGAAGAGCGTCGCGCGATTGTTTATATGCAGTCTTTAAGTACGCGCGAACGACGCGTGTTGGCTGATTTTCCGGGGAGCAATAGCGCCCCTACGTGGTCGCCTGATGGGAAAAAACTGGCAGTCGTATTAACGCGCGACGATACCTCGCAGATTTATGTGATGAACGCCGACGGCTCTGCTCTTAAGCGCATTACGTTTAGCGATGCGATTGATACCGAACCCGCCTTCTCGCCCGATGGTAAATTTTTGTTATTCACCTCGGATCGCGGGGGCAGTGCGCAAATCTACCGTGTCGGTGTGGACGGCGGAGCGGCTACGCGCATGACTTTTGAGACGGGAAATAGTTTTTCGCCGCGCTATAGTCCAGACGGCAAAAACTTTGCCTACACCTTATATAGTGCGGGTAAGTTTTATATTGTGGTGAGCGACCTAGCCACCCAACAAGTGCAGTATTTGTCCAATGGCGGATGGGATAAAAAGCCAAGTTACTCACCTAACGGCAAGCTCATCCTGTTTGCATCGGAGGCGCAGGGGCGTGGTATATTGGCAAGCGTATCAAGCGATGGACGGGTAAAACAAAAGTTGGCTGCACAGCGTGGCGATATTCGAGAGCCTGTCTGGGGGCCGTTGTTAAAGCGATAAATTGAAAGGAAATTAAAGATGAAAAAACTTATTTTGAGCGTTGTGTTGGTTAATTTACTGGCTGCTTGTTCTAGCGCCCCTACTAAACCTGATGTTGCTGAAGTGCCTCCAACTAATACTAGTGCGAACACCGATACGGCTGTCCCTCAAGCCGCGGCTGATGCTGCCGCTGCAAAAGCTGCGGCTGATGCTGCCGCTGCTCAAGCCGCCGCCGATGCGGCCGCTGCAAAAGCTGCGGCTGATGCCGCCGCTGCTCAAGCCGCCGCCGATGCGGCCGCTGCCCAAGCCGCTGCGGATGCAGCTGCATTGAGCAAATCCAGCGTGTATTTCGCAACCGACGTAGATGCAGTACAGGCATCTGATAAAGAACTATTGCTGGCGCACGGTAAAAAATTGGCTGGCGATGCACAATCTAGAGTGCGTGTGGAAGGCAATGCAGATGAACGCGGCAGTAGTGAATACAACTTGGCATTGGGCCAACGCCGCGCCAAAAACACCAAGAAAGTACTGGTGTTGAGTGGTGCGAAAGCCAATCAAGTGACGACAGTAAGCTATGGCGAAGAAAAGCCAGCAGCAACGGGGCATGATGAAGCGGCTTGGTCGCAAAATCGCCGTGTTGACATCAACTACAACGCAGGCAAGTAATTGTGCTTAAAGTAGGCCTAGGTTTATTGTTAGGTTTGTTGTTGGTGAACAGCCCTGCTTCGGCGGGGCTGTTTGCTGATGACGATGCGCGCAAGCACATACAGCAACTGGAAGCGAAGGTACTCAAACTGGAAGGTCAGTTACGTACTTCTGATGATCAAAACAAGCAATCTATGAGCGCCTTGTTGGATTTGCAGATGCAACTGGAAACACAATCCGCCGAGCTACGCAAATTGAACGGTCGAAATGAAGAGTGGGCGCACAGCCTGCAAGATGTTGAGAAACGTCAAAAAGATTTTTATGTTGATTTGGATGCGCGAATCAGCCAACTCGAATCAAATCAACTCAAACCAGATACAAGCCGCCCCGCTGACACCAAAGTAATTAGCGCTCCCTTGGGAGAAAATAAAGTGTTTGAAGCGGCTTACGGTTTATATAAAGCAGAAAATTATGCGGGCGCAGCCATCGCGTTCCGAGATTTTTTGCGCCAATTTCCCCTGTCTGTGCATGAGGCAAACGTGTATTACTGGATGGGGAATTCGTATTTCTTAACGCGCGACTATGAACATAGCCTTGAGAGTTACCAAAGTTTAAGCAAGAAATTTGAAGATCATCCACGTCTTGCGGATGCCATGTTGAATATGGCGGAATGTGAACTCGCATTGAAAAATAAAACGAGCGCCAAAAAAACGCTGAAGCAAATCATCACACAGTTCCCCGGAAGCGATGCGGCAACGACTGCTAAAAAACGCCTCACTACCATTAAGTAATTCACCTGATTTGTTATGAATAAAACAACCGACGATACGTTGCGTATCAGTGAAATATTTTTTTCACTACAAGGCGAAACCAGTCGAGTCGGTTGGCCAACTGTGTTTGTGCGCTTAACGGGCTGCCCCTTGCGTTGCACTTATTGCGACACCAGCTATGCCTTCACGGGCGGTCAAACTTTAGCCTTGTCCGCCATCTTGCGAGCTGTTGCGCAGTACACCCCCCGCTTTGTCACCGTCACTGGTGGCGAACCTTTGGCGCAAAAAAATGTGCACGCACTCATGACCGCCTTGTGTGATGCAGGTTATGAAGTGTCTTTAGAAACGGGCGGTATGTTGGACGTATCTTCTGTCGATATACGGGTGGCTAAAATCGTCGATCTCAAAACACCCGCGTCAGGTGAAATGACAAAAAATCTGTGGGCTAATCTGCAACACTTGAATCAGCACGATGAAATTAAATTTGTGCTGTGTGATGAGGCAGATTATCAATGGGCTAAACAGGTCTTGAACGAACATCAGCTCTCAAAAAAATGCGATGTGTTGTTCTCGCCTGCACAAGGCTCGCTTGCCCCTAAAGAATTAGCCGCGTGGATTTTGCGCGATCAATTGCCTGTGCGTTTGCAGGTGCAGCTACACAAGATATTGTGGGGAAATGAGGCAGGACGATGAAACGTGCAGTGGTGTTGTTATCCGGCGGACTTGATTCCGCTACTGTGCTGGCAATGGCACGCGAACAAGGATTTGAGTGTTATGCCTTGAGCGTAGATTACGGCCAGCGTCATCATGCTGAATTGGCAGCCGCGAAAAAAGTATCTGATGTGCTGGGCGCACGCGAACATCGTGTCATCAACATCGACCTCACGGCATTTGGTGGCTCATCTCTCACGGACAATAAAATTGCAGTGCCCGAACACGCCAGCGCTGGCATCCCCTCAACCTATGTC
>JAGVFD010000153.1 GCA_020057805.1 Sideroxydans sp.
CTTCACCCTAAAAATTATCTGGAGGCAACCGTCATGAGTTTTAGTGCCGCCGACATCCCAGAAATTAAATGGAGCCTAGGTGCGTTTTTGTTCAGCCTTGCTGCTGCCTCGGCGCTTATTTACTTCAGCACTGGCGCACTCGACAGCGCGCAAAAAACGCAACAGGCTGCCCAGCAACAACTCAATGAAGCCAAGACGCAGCTCAACAACGCGCAATCTGACGCCGAAAATATGACGTCTTACCAATTGGAATATCAGGCGCTCAATGCACAAAAAACCATCGGTAACGAACAGCGCCTAGATTGGATTGAAGGACTAGAACGCCTACGTCAAAAACAAATCGTGCTCGACTTCAAATACAACATCGCGCCCCAACAAAGCTACGCCCCCAATCCAGCGCTTGATGCCGGCAACTTTGCGCTCAACATCAGCCCCATGACATTGCAAATTGACTTGCTGCACGAAGAGCAACTCACACGCCTACTCGACGCCATACACGCTGAAATGCCCGGCTGGTTCATGTTGAATCAATGCAGCCTCTCACGTGCCGAAAGCGCAGAAGCAGGTGCCACCTTATCCGCCAAATGCGAAGGTGGCTGGCTCACCCTGAAGAACAGGAGCGCCCCATGATTGCCTTACGTCATACCGCCAAAACTGTCCGTCATTCCCGCGAAAGCGCGAATCCAGCCATCCCTACAATGCTTTTCGCTTTGTCGCTCATCACGGCCGCATGGCAAACCAACGCCAACGCCACCGAACTCGGTCGCCTGTTCTACACCCCACAAGAACGCACCCAACTAAACCTAGGCATGCTACAAACCAATACGGAAGCCACCTCCGCCGATGCTCCCGACTACTTAACCGTCAACGGTATGATTCAGAAAAAAGGCGGAAACCGCATCGTATGGGTGAATGGCAAGCAACAAAAAGCCGGCTACAGCAATGAAAATCAACCCGCCACCGTCCCCGTCACTCTCCCCGGAAAAACACAACCCGTGCAAGTGAAGGTGGGTCAGCGAATAAAATTGGATGCGCCAATTAACGCTGGCGGTAAAACGCCCCCACCTGCCACCGAAGCATCTCAATAAATCATGCGCACCTACTCCATACAATCCAGACAGAGCGGCGCAGTACTGCTCATTATGCTGGTCATCATGGTGGTCGGCATCGCCGCCGTATTAGTCAGCTCTCTCAATTCGTCTGGACTAAAAAATGCACGGCAGAACACCAATGCGGCAGTTTTAGTGCAGGCGAAAGAAGCGTTGATAGGAAGGGCTGCATCCGACCCCAATCGGCCTGGTAGCTTGCCTTGCCCTGATACGAACGACGATGGCAGTGGCGAGTTGTTAGTAGGTAGTGAATGCCCCAGCTATGTAGGTCGCTTGCCTTGGAAAACATTGGGCATACCCGACTTGCGCGATGGTACAGGCGCTCCGCTGTGGTATGCACTATCGCGCAATTTTCGTGATGACAACTCCAACCCAATCAACAGCGAAACGCTGGGGTCACTCACCATCAGCGGCAACCAAGCAGCAAACAACATTGCCGCGATTGTTTTTGCGCCCGGTGCGCCACTCTGCACCCAATCACGCGCAAGCAACGCAGCCGTGAATCAATACCTTGAAGCGATGACCGTCGTCACCGCCACCAATGCTACTGTAGCCAATGCCAGCAATGATTGCGCCAGCACGCCCTACAACGACCAACACCTAGCTATCACTGCCGCACAGCTCATACAGCCAGTAGAAATGCGTATCGCTCGTGAAGTGAAAGCGTGTTTGGATGATTACGCCGCTACATCAACAAACTCATCGACGTATCCGTGGGCTAACGCCCCAACCAACATTTCTTTTTACTACAGTCAATCAGGGATATTGTTTGGAAGGCTACCGAAACATCAAACACCTGATCAAAAAGTGCTTGATATGATTAATTCACTCAACGCATTCCAAGCAATGGTAACCAAATGTGCAAATGGGACCGGCAGTCAGTCTGCACTAAAATCTTTAGGTACTTCACTCAAAAGTGATGCTAACGATGTAAAAGATAACCAACCAACCAACCCCCCGATCCCAAGCTCTGCAACCTCACCAGCGAAAAATGCAGGGGAAAAAGCAAAAGATGAGGACGTAACTTGCTCTGATATTGAAGACAATCCATCTGGAAACGCTATACAAACAAATTTGAATAGCACCTTCAGTGCATTAAATGATCTTCCAGCAAGCTTCCCATGGACTACGAGTTGCACCTTGAATACCGCGGCTTACTGGCCCGAGTGGCGAAACCAAGTTTTTTACCAAATAGACAATCAGTTCAAACCAGGCGGTCAAAAAAATTCACCCAGCATTTCTATAAATGGTGTGGGTACTTATCGTGCGGTTGTCGTTATAGCCAGGAGTCCAGTCGGCTCACTGACTCGAATTTCAAATAATCCAAACACCTACCTTGAAAGTGCCAATCAACACAACAACCCAAATCCAATTACGACATTCACCAGCAATTCAATTAGTGACGCCGGGTACGAATCTAATAATGATTTGGTGCTATGCCTAGATGGTAGACAAACATGCAAATAAATTTGATGACAGCTTCGCGTAAAAGCACGGGCTTTACCTTGGTCGAAATGGCCATGGTCTTGATGATTATTGCGCTCTTGTTGGGTGGTCTATTACCCGTCATTTCTGGTCAAATCGAACAACAACGCAACACAGAAACTCGAAAACAATTAGCTGAAATCCGAGAGGCCTTATTGGGCTTTGCAGTGGTAAATAATCGCTTACCCTGCCCTGCGCAAGCCACTCTCGCAACGGGCGCAGTGGATGCAGGAAAAGAAGCTCGCAAAAACACGAGTTGCGCTTGCCAAACCAGCACTAATAAAATTGCCGATTCGAGTGGGGCTAGAGTGGCATGTGGCGATACCGCGATTACAGGAGTCATTCCTTGGGCAACATTAGGCGTCAGTGAAACGGATGCGTGGGGAAGACGTTTCAGCTATCAAGTGACCAGTGATTTTGCCGATGGCACAGATGGAACAAGCGAAGTCGCAGCGAATGCCTGTCAAAAATCAACAGGCGTGTCGTTCCAAATGTGTTCAGAGGCAAATCTCAAGGTGTTGATTGCCGCTGGTAGCGCAACTATTTTGGTAGATTTTGTACCTGCTGTTGCGGTTTCACACGGCGTCGATGGCGCAGGGGGCTATACGAGTACTGGCATCAAATTACCCAACAGCTTGGATGCGGACGAAATTGAAAATGCGAATACAACCAACAGCCTTGTCAGCCACGACACTTCATCCACCTTCGATGACTTGCTTATGTGGGTGCCTCCCAACCTGCTGTTAAGCCGCATGATTAGTGCCGGGAAACTCCCCTAACCCCCCACGCAAACACCTCATTATCTTTTACGTTTCTTGACGGCACGCCTGCTATACCTGCCCCCTATACTTCGCAAGCTGCGACTGTAAGACAGTCATACACGCTCGGCGTGTGTATTGGCTGATGAGCCATTCAGCGCAAGTCGAATTGCACCCTGTCGCAGTGCCGTTTGTCATTTCATTTAATCGTCTGAATTGAGTAGTGAGGAGAGCGTTATGAATAAATACGCAGCAGAGTTGGTAGGTACATTTTGGCTGGTGTTGGGGGGATGTGGCAGTGCGGTGTTAGCGGCGGCTTTCCCACAATTGGGGATTGGTTTGATGGGCGTGTCGCTGGCTTTTGGTTTGACGGTGCTGACCATGGCTTACGCTATCGGTCATATTTCTGGCTGTCATTTGAACCCCGCCGTATCAATCGGTTTATGGGCGGGTGGGCGCTTTGAGGCAAAAGAGTTGCTGCCCTATATCGTGGCGCAAGTAATTGGCGCAGTGGTGGCGGGCGGTGTGTTGTATTTGATCGCAAGCGGCAAAGCTGGCTTTGATGTGGCGTCAGGTTTTGCATCTAACGGTTACGGTGAACATTCACCTGCACAGTATTCTCTGACGGCTGCATTGGTAACTGAAGTGGTGATGA
>JAGVFD010000004.1 GCA_020057805.1 Sideroxydans sp.
GCGCCTCACCCGCTCTGTGACAAGGTTCAATATTGCGCGGCAGATTACCGGGATATGGGCGGCAGCAAGCCATCTTTTTACACGGACTATATGGACAAGAAGAAAGAAATCATCAAAGGGTATGAAACCCTACTTTCCTCTTGGTGTACCTCCGATTTCAGTCATCCCAAGGCAAATGCAGTGTTGACCTATGTGCGCAAACGAAGGCTTGTCGCAGATTTGGTTGCGGAAAAAATTCTGCATATCGGAGACGATGGGAAATTGCTCACCCAATGGGTTGGTAATAGCGACACACCCGACATCTTTCGCATACTTACAGGGAAGAAAAATAAGGATGATGAGGTGGAGCGGGATCAAGGCGATGCGTTCATCCGCTGGCATGTCAGAGAAGATGGCAACCCTTGCACTGCGGTTTGGGAAGACCCTACATTGCAAGATGCGTGGGTAGCTTTTGATGCCAGCACAAAAGAACTAAAGGGCGTGTGCATGGTGACTGGTGACAATAACGCTTCACTCACCGCAAACCATCCCAAGCGAATACGTCATGCCGGGGACGGAGCAAAGCTGATTAGCGCCAATGACAGTTCTGGCTTTACGTTTCGCGGACGATTCACCGATGACACGGGTCAACAAGCCTGTGGTGTCAGTTATGGAGTCACCCAAAAAGCCCACAATGCTTTGCGTTGGCTAATTCAAAGACAAGCCTATAGGAATGGTGACCAAGCGATTGTCACTTGGTCAGTTGCAGGCAAGCCAGTGCCCGATCCGTTCAAGGACTCTCTATCACTATTTCTCGACAGCGAGGAAATCCCGCAGATGGCCGCAGAAATCGAACAACCTGATGTCGGCGATGTTGGACAAGCCTTCGCGATTAGATTGCGTAAAGCAATTGCAGGATATGGCGCGAAGCTTGCCCCAACAGAAGATGTCGTTGTCTTGGGACTGGACTCCGCAACTCCGGGACGCATGGCTATCACCTTCTACCGCGAACTGAAAGGTTCGGATTTCTTGAATCGCGTGCAAAGTTGGCATGAACAAAATGCCTGGCATCAAAACTTTGACAAAGAAACCAAGTTCGTCGGCGCACCTGCCCCACGAGATATAGCTGAAGCTGCCTACGGTCGACGTCTTGACGACAATTTGCGTAAAGCCACAATTGAACGACTGCTGCCATGCATTATTGATGGGAAAGCATTGCCGCGCGACCTGGTCGAATCGGTTGTGCGCAGAACCTGCAACCGCATTGCCTTTGAAAAAGATAAAAAAGGAAATCAATGGGAGTGGGAAAAATATCTGGGCATTGCGTGTGCCTTATTTAGAGGTTCTTACCAAGAAAGGAAATATCAAATGTCTTTGGAAACTGAACGTACATCACGTGATTACCTCTATGGGAGATTGCTGTCCATTGCAGAGCATATTGAAGGTCGGGCGTTGCGTGTGAGCGACGAGAAGCGCGACACAACTGCCGCCAAGTTGATGCAACGCTTTGCGGATCGCCCCAATAGCACTTGGCGGACTATCGAGTTGGCGCTAACACCTTACAAGGCTCGCCTACGAGCAAAGCGTCCCGCTTTTTTGCACGTGATGGAATCACTACTTGATGACGTCGTGACAAAATTTGAGGGCGATGATTTCTTGAGTGATCGAAAACTTTCGGGTGAATTTTTACTGGGCTATCACTGCCAGCGCCAAGCACTCAAGCCACCCAAGACAGATGAATCTGCATCTGACGACGATACAAACACTGACATTTAATTGACTCAAGGAGACAACAATATGAACACGCTGCAAAACAAAATCGACTTCGCTGTAATTCTTCGCGTCAAAAATGCCAATCCAAACGGCGATCCACTTAATAGCAATCGTCCCCGCACTAATTACGAAAATTACGGCGAAATAACTGATGTGTGCATCAAACGAAAGATTAGGGATCGCTTGGTTGAAAGATTCCAAAGTTTGAAGAAAGAAGGCAAGCCAACCGAGGGTCAAGCGGTGTTCGTTCAGTCCGATGATCGAAGAATTGATGATGCGACAAGCCTGCGAGATAGAGCCGAGAAATACTTTAAGTCCGTTGGAAAAACGCTGGGGGCTAATGAAACTGTCGACCTTGCTTGCGCTGAATGGATTGATGTTCGTACTTTCGGTCAGCTATTCGCACTATCCAAAAAGAAAGGTAAAAAGAAAGAAGACGGCAGCGATGACGAAGGCGATGCAGGCATTTCCATCGGCATCCGTGGGCCTGTAACCGTTCAGCCGGCATTCAGCCTTACACCCATCGACATCTCCAGCACACAGATTACTAAAAGCGTGAACGGCGAAGACACCAAAGATGGCAAGAGAAGTTCTGACACGATGGGCATGAAGCATCGTGTAGATCAAGGTATCTATGTGTTCTACGGCAGTATGAATCCACAGCTTGCTGAGAAAACAAAATTCAGCGAAGAAGATGCGCAAGCGATCAAAGAGATTTTGCCGAAGCTATTTGAGAACGATGAATCCAGCGCACGACCTGCGGGCAGCATGGAGGTTATCAAGGTGCTTTGGTGGAAACACAACTGCAAATCAGGGCAACACTCCTCATCCAAAGTGCACCGTAGCTTGACGGTTCAATTGGATGGAAATATTCAGCTTGGCGCACTTGATGGCATGAGTCCTGAAGTTATTGATGGCTTCTAAAGCACGGGGAAACCAATGAAAAACGTTCCTCTCTACCTTATTCTAGCCAGCGCAGGCGGCCTGTTGGTGTTTATACTCACTGCCGACTGGCCGCATAAAGGTACGTTGACTCTGCACCCAGCTGCTTGCTCGTTGCTAAAATCTGCGGGGGCTTTGCTCACAAC
>JAGVFD010000088.1 GCA_020057805.1 Sideroxydans sp.
GGCAAGGTGGTGGATACCGCCACCATCTATCCACATCAGCCGCGCAACGATTGGGATGGCTCGTTACACACGCTGAGCAAGCTGGCCGAGAATCACAAAGTAGCGGTCATCTCCATCGGCAATGGCACGGCCTCACGCGAGACGGACAAGCTGGCACGTGACCTCATCAAACTGCGCCCCGAATTGAACATGACCAGCATCGTGGTATCCGAAGCGGGCGCATCGGTGTATTCCGCATCCGAGTTCGCCTCCAAAGAATTGCCGGAGTTGGATGTGTCGTTGCGCGGCGCGGTATCCATCGCGCGCCGCCTGCAAGACCCGCTGGCCGAGCTGGTGAAGATCGATCCGAAGTCCATCGGTGTGGGTCAATACCAGCATGACGTGAGCCAGTTCCAATTGGCACGTTCGCTGGATGCGGTGGTGGAAGATTGCGTGAACGCGGTGGGCGTGGATGTGAACACGGCGTCGGTGCCTTTGCTGGCGCGCGTCTCGGGCTTGAGCAGCAGCGTGGCGCAGGCGATCGTGAACCAGCGCGACTTGAAAGGCCGCTTCGCCAGCCGTGCCGAGTTGCGCGACGTGCCGCGTTTGGGTGATAAGACCTTCGAACAAGCGGCGGGCTTCTTGCGCATCATGGGCGGCAACGATCCCCTCGATGCATCGGCAGTCCACCCCGAATCGTATCCGCTGGTGCAGCGCATCTTGGCCGACATCAAGCAAGACATCAAAGGCATCATCGGCAACAGCAATCTGCTGAAGTCACTCAGCCCAGCGAAATACATGGATGAGAAGTTCGGTATCCCGACCATCAGCGACATCCTGAAAGAATTAGAAAAGCCCGGCCGCGATCCGCGCCCCGAGTTCACCACCGCGACGTTCAAAGAAGGTGTGGAGGCATTGTCCGACTTGAAGCCAGACATGATCCTCGAAGGCGTGGTGACCAATGTGGCGGCGTTCGGCGCGTTCGTGGACATCGGCGTGCATCAGGATGGTTTGGTACACATCTCTGCGCTCGCAGATAAGTTCGTGAAAGACCCGCACACCGTGGTGAAAGCAGGGCAGGTGGTGAAGGTGAAAGTGTTGGAAGTGGATGAGAAACGCAAACGCATCGCGCTGACCATGCGCCTGACAGACTCTGCAGGGCAGGTGAGCAGCAGGTCAGATGCCGCCCCGCGTGAGCAACGCGACAATCGTCCACAAGCAAGACCAGCCAGCGGAAAACCTGCGAACCGTGCGCCAGCCCAAGCGCCTGTGGGTGGTGCGATGGCGGCGGCTTTTCAGAAGCTGAAAGCTTAAGCTTCGTTATTCCCGCGAAGGCGGGAATCCAGTGCTTTTATCAAAAAAGCAGTTGGGGTTTGTTCTTGCTTCGCAAGAAATTTTTATTAAGGGCGCTTCTATAAATTCGTCATACCGGTGAAAGCCGGTATCCAGCCAATAAAACAGACAGTGCGACGCACTGACAAAAAAGCATTTTTGATAAATGCACTGGATACCGGCCTGCGCCGGTATGACGGGCTGATATTTTTTCTGAATAATTTGTGATGAACACCCAACACCTCGAACTCCTAGTCACGCGCACCATGCCCTACGGCAAATACCAAGGGCGACTCATTGCCGATTTGCCGGGGCAGTATCTGAATTGGTTTGCGCGCACCGGTTTTCCCAAAGGGGAGTTAGGGCAGTTGTTGGCCTTGATGCAGGAGTTGGACCACAACGGACTTTCCGCGCTACTCGACCCGTTACGCAAATAAATTTAGCCAGCTCCCCCCCCAAAAACCAGAAGCGTCATCTTCTGGTTTTTTATTGGGTGGCTTTCAGAGGATAGGCCGTCAGTAGGGGGCAATTTTCAAATAACCGCCCAAATCCCGCTCTGTTCACTCCATTGAATTAATCCGCGCTCTTGATAATACGCATGAGCCATGAATGCCTTTTAGGGCGCTCATGGCAAAGCGAAGCTTAAGAGGTGGGTATGAACAGTCTGCTACAAACATTGAAATACGGAATGCTGCGCGGTGGCATGCGTGGCTTGGCGGGGCCGGTCTTGATTGTGATGATCTTGGCGATGATGGTGTTGCCCTTGCCACCGGTTATGTTGGACATTCTGTTCACCTTTAATATCGCCATTGCGATTATGGTGTTGCTGGTCAGTATGAATACCAATCGGGCGTTGGATTTCGCTGCGTTCCCCACCATTTTATTGATTACCACTTTGCTACGTTTGTCGTTGAACGTGGCTTCGACGCGTGTGGTGTTGATGGAGGGACACACTGGGCCAGATGCGGCGGGCAAGGTGATTGAGGCGTTCGGACATTTTCTGGTGGGCGGCAATTATGCCGTCGGCATTGTCGTATTTGCGATTTTGGTGGTCATCAACTTTGTGGTTATCACCAAGGGTGCGGGACGCATTGCCGAGGTGGGCGCACGGTTCACCTTGGATGCGATGCCGGGCAAACAAATGGCGATTGATGCCGACCTAAACGCCGGATTGATTGGAGAAGATATGGCGCGCAAACGTCGTGCCGAAATCGCACAAGAGGCAGATTTCTACGGTGCGATGGATGGTGCGAGTAAGTTTGTACGTGGCGATGCCGTGGCGGGCATCATCATTTTGCTAATCAATATCATTGGCGGTTTCATTGTGGGAGTGTTGCAACATGACCTCGACATTTCCACCGCCGCAAAATATTACACACTGCTCACAATCGGCGATGGACTGGTTGCGCAGATTCCTGCATTGGTGATTTCTACTGCCGCCGGCCTAGTGGTAAGCCGAGTTTCTAGCGATGAAAACATTGGTCAGCAACTAGTTGGACAACTCTTCAAACAACCCCAAGTCATCATGCTGACAGCTGCCATCATCGGCATGATGGGCATGATTCCCGGCATGCCGCATTTCGCCTTTTTATCGCTGGCGGGGGTGATGGTTTGGTTGGCATATTACCTGTCGCAAAAAAGTGAAAAAGCCAATGTTTTAGAGCAGGCTGAAGTGGTCATGCCCACTATGGAAGAAGCGGCAGAAGCCAGCTGGGAAGATGTGTCACAAGTGGATGTGCTGGGGTTGGAAGTAGGCTATCGCCTCATCTCGCTAGTGGATAAGGCACAGGATGGTGATTTGCTGCGGCGCATCAAAGGAATCCGCAAAAAATTCACGCAGGACATCGGCTTTCTACCGCCCTCCGTACATATTCGTGACAACTTGGATTTACGCCCCAACGGCTACCGTATCACGCTTAAAGGGGTTGAAGTAGGTGTGGGCGAAGCCTATCCCAATCAATTTTTAGCGATTGATCCGGGCAATGTAACGGGCAAATTAAGTGGCACACAAACCCACGATCCCGCATTTGGGTTACCTGCGGTGTGGATTGAGTCTTCGTTGCGTGAGCATGCTCAAGCGATGGGCTACACCGTGGTCGATCCAGGCACCGTGGTCGCCACCCATATGAGTCACCTCATCAATAGTCATGCATCAGAATTATTAGGCCGCCAAGAAGTGCAACAACTGCTCGATCATCTGGGCAAGATTGCACCCAAGCTTACCGAAGACCTCGTTCCCAAAACGTTGCAATTGGGCACGGTGCAAAAAGTCTTGCAGAACTTATTAGATGAAGGCATGCACATTCGTGACATGCGCACCATCGTGGAAACGTTGGCTGAAAACGCACAACGCACACAAGATCCTTTCCATCTAACCGGCATTGTGCGCATCGCACTCGGCCCTGCCATCGTGCAGATGCTGTATCCCTCCGCGCAAGAATTGCAGGTGATAGAGATGGATAAAGAGTTGGAGTACATCCTAATCCAAGCGATGCAATCCAGCCAAGACGCAATCGAACCCGGCTTGGCCGACACCGTGTTGCGCGAGACCCGCGCCGCTGCACAAGCACAAGAACAAATGGGTTTGCCCACCGTATTACTGGTTCCCGCGCAGATACGCGATCTGCTGGCGCGCTTCTTGAAACGCGCCATTCCC
>JAGVFD010000219.1 GCA_020057805.1 Sideroxydans sp.
ACATCAATTTCAATTACGAAATCAATCTTGATGCCTGCATCTTTCATGGCTTGTGCTTGCGGAATAGTGCGCGGAAAACCATCGAACAAGAAGCCGTTAGCACAATCGGTATCTTTGATGCGTTCTTTCACCAAGTTGATAATGATGTCATCTGATACGAGACCTCCCGCATCCATAATTTGCTTGGCTGCAACGCCCAGTGGCGTGCCAGCTTTGACGGCGGCACGCAGCATGTCACCGGTGGAAATTTGTGGAATGCTGAATTTCTCTTTGATGAAATTCGCCTGTGTGCCTTTACCTGCGCCAGGTGCCCCTAACAGAATGACTTTCATGATTTCTCCTTGGTTAATGTCTTAAATAATTCGCGCACAACGTCTAAATCTTGCGCGGTATCTACCCCAGTGGGCGGGGCGCTAGCCGTGATGGTGACGCCGATTTTGTAGCCATGATACAGCGCGCGTAATTGCTCCAGTGATTCGACTTGCTCAATGGGAGCGGGGGTTAGCTTGCCATACGCGTGTAAAAAACTTGTGCGGTAAGCGTAGATGCCGATATGGCGAAGTACGGTTAAATCTTTGGGTAAAGGTTGCGATTGCGCATACGCATCACGAGGCCACGGAATAGGGGCGCGGCTGAAATAAAGTGCGTTGCCATTAATATCAAGCACGGCTTTTACAATGTTGGCATTACGCATAGATGCTTCATCGTGAATGGGGTGGCATGCGGTTGCAATGGCGCATTCAGGATGATCGTGCAGATGTTGAGCAACGGCGCGAATAAGCGAGGGTGGAATCATCGGCTCGTCGCCTTGCACGTTCACCACAATGGTGTCGTCAGCCCAGCCCTGCTGTGCAGCTACTTCAGCGATGCGATCAGTGCCGCTGCTGTGGTCCGTGCGTGTCATGCACGCCTTAAAGCCATGCAACGTGGCAGCTTCAATAATGGGGGCGTAATCAGTGGCGATGATGATGTGTTGCGCGCCACTTTGTGCGGCTTGCTCGGCGACGCGAATCACCATTGGTTTGCCACCAATTTCTAACAAGGGTTTGCCAGGCAATCGAGTGGAAGCGAAGCGGGCAGGGATGACAACCTTAAAATCCAACATCAGAGTTTTTCGATTTCGTCTGCCGTAAGAATGCGCGCTTCATCTGCCAACATCACAGGAATGTCATCTTGAATGGGATAGGCCAATTTATCGGCTTTGCAAATCAGCTCTTGCTCTGCTTTGCGATAAACCAATGGAGATTTGCACAGAGGGCAAACCAGAATGTCGAGCAATTTTGCGTCCATTAGGAAGTTACCTTTTTGATAATAAGTTGCACGAGTTGCGGGCTAATTTGCGCATCGACGCGTAACACCCACATTTTTTCAGTCGCGAACGCGGCGCATTTTACCGCATCTTTCTCGGTCAAGAAGAGCGCGTCCGCATCAGGAAACTCTAAATCGTTAGCGCAGAAGGGATGGTGGTCGGCGAAAGCGTGAGACGTGCAGTGCAAGCCCAATTGTTGCAGATGATTGAAGAAGCGTTGTGGATGTCCAATGCCCGCGCAGGCATGTAAATTCATGCTGATAAAAGCCTCTGCGGTCAGCACTTCATTGGGGTTGAGTAAGTTGTAAAAGCGCGTGCCATTTAATTGCATCGCAAATTCAGCGCCGCGTACTTCGCCGCCATTCACCACAACAGCATCAACTGAAGCTAAACGAGAAACCGGCTCACGCAACGGCCCTGCGGGAATCAGCCAGCCATTGCCAAAGCGGCGCGCACCATCTACCACCGCAATTTCCACATCGCGGCGCAAGCGATAGTGTTGCAAGCCATCGTCACTTAACAGAATGTCGCATTCGGGATGGGCTTGCAGCAGGGCAAGCGCCACCGCAGGGCGATCGCTACCTATCCAAACGGAACACAGATTGCGCTGTCGCATCAGCAAAGGTTCATCGCCAACTTCATCCGCCTTGTCACCTAGCAAAACTTCACGCGGCGTGAGGGAGGAAACGGAAGATTTGCGGTAGCCGCGACTGATGATGGCGGGATGCCATCCCGCTTCGATGAGTTGTTGCACGAGGGCTAGGGTGAGCGGGGTTTTGCCTGTGCCGCCTACGCTGATGTTGCCGATGATGACAACGGGAACCGGCAATTTAATGGAGGCCAATAGCCCCGTTCGATACAAGACGCGGCGCAGCGCCACGAGGATGCGTAGAAACAGGCTGATGGGAAGCAGCAGCAAGTGCAGCGGCGTGATGCGATACCAATAGTGTTGCAGCCGCTGCATGTAGGTTTATTGCTGGTTTTGGGTAGTGAAGGTGATGCGCCCGAATCCCGCCACGCGTGCTGATTCCATGATGTTAATCACCGATTGATGCAGTGCTTTCGCATCGGCTGTGATAACGATAGACGGATCAGTTTGGTCGCCTGCGGCTTTGCGTAGTGCTTGCGCAAAATCGTTCACATCTTTGAATGCCGTTTTGTTGCCATTGATGGCGAAGTGTTCCGCTGCATCCACAGCAATGGTGATGGGCTTGCTCACGGGCACTTTGCTTTCTTCGCCTGACGCTTGCGGTAGATTGATTTGCAGTTCAGAAAATTTGCCGTAGCTCGTGGTAACCATCAAAAAAATCAGCACCACCAACAACACGTCAATCATCGGAATCAGATTGATTTCGGGTTCGTCACGATGCTGTCCGCGTCGAAAATTCATTTGCTACGTTCTCCGTGCACAATTTCTACTAGCTTAATGGCTTGTTGCTCCATTTCAATGGTGAAGCTGTCGACCGAGGAGCGGAAGTGACGATAAGCAATCATGCTCGGCACAGCAACAATCAAGCCAAAGGCCGTGTTGTAGAGTGCGACCGAGATGCCGTGAGCAAGTTCAGCGGGGGCTGCGCCCCCCCCGTTTTGCGCGCCGAAAATTTCAATCATGCCCACCACGGTGCCGAATAGTCCTAGCAGTGGACTAATTGAGGCAATCGTGCCCAGCGTGGTGAGGTAGCGTTCCATGTCATGCGCGGCAACACGGCCAGCTTCTTCGATGGATTCTTTCATTACCTGCGGCGGATTTTTGATGTTTTTTAGCCCAGCTGCAAACACTTTTCCGAGCGGCGAGCTGTCACTTAACTTTGCTAACATTTGACCACTCACGCCGCGCACCTTCAGCTCTCCCACCACTTCATTCAATAAGCCGGGCGGGTTAATGCTGCTGCTGCGTAAAAATAATGCGCGCTCAACAATGAGGGTGAGTGCAACAAGGGAGGCAATGATGAGTAACCAGATCGGCCAGCCGGCCGCTTCGATGAGAGTGAACACGCAACGTCTCCAAATAGAGGGGGAAAATTCAAGGCGCGAACTGTATCTTGTTCCGCCTGCTTTGGGCAAGAAAAGGTCGTCGAATTTCGCTAACTATAAGCGCCATCAGTCATTTTTTGCTTACCCACAAAAGCTGTGGATAACTTTGTGGAGCAAATCCCTTAATGCACTAGGCAAGCCCGCCAATACAATAAGTTAAATTGCCTGCTTAAAAAATAGACGTTAATTTTACTTAATAAAATCAATGCATTGAGATTTTTCGACATAACCTTTTGCGCACAGTGGCTTGTAACTGGCGTAGTCATTGAGGTTGTGAGTAATCATTATTTGTCAATATGCTTTTAGGCTGACTTTCAAAATAAAATTTGTCCTGCAACAAGGCACAGTTGTTAGCACATGACGGGTTGACGCAACGGAGATTTTTCGGTGAGTATGCCCAGCGCAACACATAGCGCCTATTTTCCAAACTTGAATGAAAAGGAAGTTTCCCTATGAAAATTAAATTGTCTTCCCTATTGTTGATTTCGGCCTTTTCACTGTCCGCTCAAGCAGGTTTGATGGATGATATGAACAAGGCAACGGGCAGTAATTTGGCCAGCCAAGTTGCCGACCAAGCTAAAACTAAAGCTAAAGCCGCTGGCAATCAGCAAATCGGCAAGCAAGTGAATAAAAAGCTGATGGCTGAAGCGCGTAAAAATCAATGTTCGTTTAAGAGTGGCTCGGATGAACTCGCGCCAGGCTGTGGAAGAAAATCAAAAAAATTGGCGGGCATCATTGTCGAAGTGAAAAAGACATTGCAAAGCCAAGGCCAAACGGGCTTTAAGTTCACTGTTTCTGGTCACACCGATTCTTCAGGTGATGCGGCCAAGAACAAAGAATTGTCGGCACGTCGCGCGCAAGTGATGGTGAAAGAGCTGGTCGCACAAGGCGTAGAAGCCGCTGATATTGAAGCGGTGGGTATGGGTTCAGAGCAGCTTTTGGTGAAGAATGACAATACGCCAGCGAAAAAAGCCAAGAACCGTCGTTACGAAGTTCAAGTGCATTTCTAATTCTCGTTTGGTATAAAGCACGGCACGCCTAATTTTAGGCGTGCCGTTTTTTTGAGGTTTTGCGTGCTAGTGGATAAAAACAAAGTATTAAGCGTGCGCGAGTTAAATCTGGCGACCAAACAATTAATCGAAGGGGGCTTGCCCTTGTTATGGGTGCGCGGCGAGATTTCTAACTTTATGAATGCTGCTTCAGGGCATTGGTATTTTTCCTTAAAAGACGAAGCGGCGCAGGTGCGTTGCGTCATGTTTCGCCATAAGAGTCAGTATTTAGATTTCAAGCCTGCTAACGGTATGCAGGTGGAAGTGTTGGCGCTGGCCTCTTTGTATGAAGCGCGCGGTGATTTTCAATTGACCCTAGAAAAAATGCGTCCCGCTGGATTGGGCGCCTTGTTTGAAGCCTTCGAGCGGCTGAAACGTAAGCTGGGTGATGAGGGATTGTTTGATGTCGAGCGCAAGCGTGATTTGCCGGCGCTGCCCAAACAAATCGGGGTGGTCACCTCGCCTCAAGCGGCGGCCTTGCGTGACGTATTGCGCACCTTGAGCAATCGCATGCCTAACGTGCCGGTGGTGTTGTATCCCACGCCCGTACAAGGCGATGGGGCAGGGCAAAAAATTGCAACGGCGATACGCGCTGCCAGCGAACGTGCTGAATGTGATGTGCTGATTGTGTGTCGCGGCGGCGGCAGTATTGAAGACCTGTGGGCGTTCAATGAAGAAGTCGTGGCGCGCGCCATTGCTGCCAGTCACATCCCTGTGGTGAGTGGCGTGGGGCATGAAACAGATTTTACGATTGCGGATTTTGTGGCCGACCTGCGCGCCGCCACGCCCACCGCAGCGGCACAGGCCGTGGTAGCAGATAGGCAGGCGTTACGCCAAGGTCTGTGGCAGCAACACCAGCGACTGGTACGCGCGGTGTCACGGCGATTGGAGCGTGCGATGCAGCAAGTGGATATGGCGCAACGTCGCCTCGTACATCCCGCGCAACGCATTCAGCATCAAGCCGAGCGCATCGTCGCGTTGCAACAGCGCATGCGCTTGGCGTTTGAGCGTTTGATGGATAAGCGCAGCGTGCGCCTTGCTGCCACGCAACAACATTTACAGCATCTCGACCCTAATCAAGTGTTGGCGCGCGGCTACAGTTTGGTGCGCGATGCGCAGGGCAATTTGCTATCGAGCAGCGCGTGCGTGAATATTGGCGACGTGTTGGAAATCACCTTTGCACAAGGCAGTGTGACGGCGGCGGCGCAGGAAAAACGCGCAGATTAACGAGGCCAATCAGTTAAAATCCGCGCCCGTTTTGGTGTCTTTAATTTAGGGAAACTCTGATTAAGTTTCTTCCGTCATTCTGACGAAGGCCGGAATCCAGTGGGTTCTATTAAAAAGGCATTGGGGTCAGTGTATTGCGCCGCACTTATATTTTTACTGGATACCGGCCTGCGCCGGTATGACGACTTAACAAGAGGTTCTTTAACTTAAGCAACCTTCTTAAATTTATTCAGCTGTAATCATCATGATTAAACAAATCGCACTCAAAATTGATGTCGACACTTATCGAGGCACGCGTGAAGGCGTTCCGCATTTAGTGGATGCCTTGCAACGGCATCAGGCACAAGCTAGCTTTTTCTTTTTAATGGGGGCAGACCGTTCTGGGCGCGTGTTCAAACATCTGTTTAGGCCGGGCTTTTTTAATAAAGCCAAACGAACTTCAATGTTGCAACACTACGGCTACAAGACGTTGTTCTACGGCACGCTATTGCCCGCACCCAACGTGGGCGAAAAGTGCGCTGATGTGATGCGCAGCGTACGTGACGCGGGTTTTGAGGTGGGGGTGCACGGTAACGAACGCCTGCGTTGGCAACATCAAGTGGTGAGCGCGGACGAAAAATGGACGCAACATGAAATGCAACAGGCAGTGAATCGCTTCACGCAAATTTTTGGTGTCGCGCCCCAATCGCATGCTGCAGCGGGTTGGCAAACCAACCGTTTTGCATTACGCCACACACAACACCTAGCGCTGCAATACAGCAGCGATACACGCGGCACACGCCCATTTATGCCCACGTGGGACGCTGAAATTATTGCCTGTCCGCAGTTGCCCACCACGTTACCGACACTCGACGAATTCATCGGACGCGACGGCATCACCACAGATAATGTCGCGCAACATATTTTGGCGCTGACTCGCACGCCCAGTGCCACAGGGCATGTGTTCAACTTGCGCGCAGAGTTAGAAGGCCAACTCTGGCTACCGATTTTTGAGCAACTGTTGCAAGGATGGCGTGAGCAAGGTTACGCAATGGTCGCGCTGCAAACGTATCTACAAAACTTCAAAGTCAGCGAATTGCCGCGACATGAGGTGAAACGCGCCACCCTAGCAGGACAAATTGAGGCGGTCTCTGTGCAAGGCTAACGTCTTGAACATTGCGCATGCCTCACTTAAAAATGAATCCGCAAACCTTAACTGAAGTTACCCCACCTCCCGCGCTCTGGCGCTGGGGTGTTCCGTCTTTTGCTTTGTTCGTGGCCTTCGTTATCGTAATCACGGCAAGCAATACGTCCCTATTTTTATTCCTCAATCACGCATTCAGCGCGCTCGGTGATCCGTTTTGGAGCTACGTCACCGTCATGGGCGATGCCGCCGCTTTTATGCTCATCCTCTTATTTTGCGGACGCAGGCCACAAGTGCTGTGGCAGTTTTTCATAGCAGGCCTCTTGGCTATTCTGTGGACGCAAAGTTTGAAATCGCCCTTGGGGGTGATGCGTCCGCCCGCTGTGTTGGGCGTGGACGACTTTCATTTAATTGGCGTGGCATTACAAAATAATTCCTTTCCTTCGGGACACACCACCACTGTATTTGTGGTGGTGGGCGTACTGTGTTTGCAACGCCTGCACCCCGCCCTTAAGTTCAGCCTGCTTACCTTGGCGCTACTGGTGGGTGCATCACGCATCGCCTGTGGCGTGCATTGGCCGCTGGACGTGTTGGGTGGAATGTTTGGTGGCTGGCTGGCCGCTGTAGCGGGGCAGTGGATTGGGCTACGTTGGACTATCGGCTTGCATGCTTATGTGCAACGCGCCATCAGTCTGCTGTTGTTGCTGATTGCGGGATGGATGCTATGGCGCACCCCACATGAATTTATCAGCACCAACACATTTCAAATGATGCTGGCAACACTCGCTATTGTCGCCGCCGCACCGGGATTACTGCGTGTGTTCGGGATGGAAAAACGCGCTAAACGTTGAGCAGCGCCTGCTCAATCTTGGCATCGGCAGCGGTTGCTAATGCAACTAACTTGGCATCGCCCAACACAGTCATCATGCCCGTGGGTTTGGCGAACTCGATAGATTGCTTGCCCGGTGCAATTTCACGAATCACCGCATTGCACGGCAACAAGCTCGTCACATCACTATTCGCAGTCACCGCTTCATAAGCCAACAGCGGATTGCATGCACCCAAAATCACCGTCGGAATAATTTCTTTGCCCGTCTTATCTTTGATGCGTGTGTGCATGTCGATGCGCGTCAGCACACCAAAACCTTGCGCCGCCAAAGCCTTGGTAGCGCGGTCAATCGCATTGTCAAAAGTGTCGGCAATCTCGCGTTTGAAGTTGATGCTCATGATTGGTAGCTCCGAGAAGTATTAGAGAGTGCTAATTTACTTGGTTTCGATGATGCGGGCAACCTGTCCTGTCAGATCGGGCGATAAGCAGTCGATCTCGATGCTGTCTGGCATAGACCTCAACCAAGTGAGTTGGCGTTTCGCCAATTGGCGTGTTGCCGCGATGCCTTTCTCGGATAGCTCTGCTTTTGAAATCTCACCGTCCATGAACTCCCACGCTTGGCGATAGCCAACGCAGCGCATCGAAGTCATGTCGCGATGCAAATCGTACTTGTCGCGCAGACCACGCAACTCATCCACCAACCCATTCTTCATCATTTCTTCAAACCGAACCGCGATGCGTTGATGCAGCACCGCGCGGTCAGAAGGGATGAGGGCGATGGGGGTGAGATCGTAGGGCAGTGGATTTTGTTCTTGATGCTTGATGAGTTCTGACATCGGCTTGCCCGAGACGAGGAATATCTCCATCGCCCGTTGCACACGTTGCGTGTCGGTGGGGTGCAAACGTGCCGCCGTCTCCGCATCCACCTTAGCTAACTTCGCATGCAGTTGTTCGATGCCATGCAGCGCAATCTCCGCATCTAATTCAACACGCAACGCCGCATCTGATTGCGGCAAGGGACTCAAGCCCTCACGCAGCGCTTTGAAATACAACATCGTGCCGCCCACCAGCAACGGAATCTTGCCGCGCGCCGTTATGTCCGCCATCAAGCGCAATGCATCTTTGCGGAATGCGGCAGCGGAATACGCTTCGGTCGGATCGATGATGTCGATGAGATGATGCGGTGCGCGGGTGAGCGTGGCTGCATCTGGCTTGGCCGTGCCGATGTCCATGTCGCGGAACACAAGTGCGGAATCTACACTTATGAGTTCCACTGGCATACGTTGCACTAACTCGACAGCGACTCCCGTTTTGCCACTGGCAGTGGGGCCCATCAGGAAAATGGCGGGGGGTAACTTACTCATTCCAATTCCTTATCTCGCGTCTCATGCAACATCAACACCGCCATCACACTGATGGCTGCCGCGACGGAGATGTAGCCGCCGACCCACGCCAACCCGCCCATCAGCACCAACTTCTGCGCGATGAAGGGGGCGAGGGATGCGCCGAGGATGCCGCCCAAATTGTAAGCCGCGCCTGCGCCTGTGTAGCGTACGGCGGTGGGGAAGAGTTCCGGTAGCAAGGCACCCATCGGCGCAAAGGTCGCCCCCATCAAAAACAGTTCGATGCTCAAGAATGCAGTGATGAGGAACGGCGAACCGCTTCCCAACATCGGCTCCATCAAAAAGCCCGACAACAATGCCGCACACCCCGCCACGATCAACACTGGACGACGACCAAAACGGTCACCGGCCCATGCGGAAAGTGGTGTCGCCGCCGCCATGAACAGCACCGCGACACACAGCATCTGAAGGAATTCGGGGCGAGGGATGTGCAACGTACTCACACCGTAGCTCAACGAGAATACGGTGGAGATATAGAACAGCGCGTAACACACCACCATCACCAACGCGCCCAATACCAAGGGCTTTGCATGATGGCGAAACACCTGTGAGAACGGCATTTGATTTTTGTTTGTGCCTGCTGCTTTTTCCCCGTTAGGCTCAAACCCCTCCCAACCTCCCCTTGTCAGGGGAGGAGCCGACCCTGCTCTCCCCCTGACAAGGGGGAGTTGGAGGGGGTTAGGTGTTGGTTCTGAATGAATAGCATTAGATTGCCGTTCTTGCTGCGCCTTAAGAAACACCGGCGTCTCTGTCAGTTTGAGTCGAACATAAAGCCCCACCATCACCAGCAATGCACTGGCAAGGAAAGGGATGCGCCAACCCCACTCGCGGAACTCGGCATCGTCGAGCCACTGCGACAGCAACAGAAAACTACCCACCGCGAACAGAAAGCCGATAGGTGGGCCAAGTTGCGGGAACATGCCGAACCAACCGCGCCGACCTTTGGGTGCGTGTTCCGCCGCCAGCAAAGCCGCACCACCCCATTCACCACCAAGTCCGATGCCTTGGCCGAAGCGCAGCAGACACAGCAACGCAGGTGCGAGCCATCCCACCATCTCGTAACTCGGCAACAAGCCGATCAATATCGTAGAGACGCCCATCACCAGCAACGAGGCCACCAATGTTGTCTTGCGTCCGATGCGGTCACCGAAATGGCCGAACAAGAATGCACCGAAGGGGCGAGCCACAAAGGCGATGCCGAAAGTAAGGAAAGCGTTCAATGCCTGCGCAGTCGGATCACTGTAGGGGAAAAAGATCGGTCCGATCACCATCGCCACGGCCAGGCCGTAGATGTAGAAATCGTAGAACTCGATGGCGGTACCGATGAAACTGGCAAAGGCGATGCGGGTGGTAGTCAGCGACATTATTCAGTTATTTGTTGAAAAACAATTCGTGTCTTTTTTGAATTGTTTGACAGTAAAAGAAAGACTGACAATACCTGTCACATTGTCAGCTTCCAAGTCAGCACGGTATTTGTCTTTACAAAGCATTACGATTGCCCTGCTAGATGAAAGTGGATGCCAGCCGTTATTTTGTAATGCCTGTACTAAAGGTGCCGTACTTATGTCACTAAGGTTTGGCGCCGAATACTTACCAGTGACTACTAGGCTAGAGTGTCCCTTTTTGAATGAGCTTTTTTCCCACCATTTACCAGATGGTGACGTGGAATTAATAATTATCTCAAGTTCACGTTCAAGGGTTTTCTTATCTACTTCTGAGATAGGCTCTCTAGGGCGGAATATCCAAACATCTAA
>JAGVFD010000131.1 GCA_020057805.1 Sideroxydans sp.
GAAGAAGAGTTGGATGTTTGGAATACTGGCCATGTCAGCCGTTACAACGGCCTATGCAGCAGATGTCAAAGTGAGCGATGCGTGGACACGCGCGACCGCCCCCGGCCAAGACAGTGCGATGGTGCAACTGGTCATCACTAGCAAAAAAGCAGCGAAGTTAGTGAGCGTCGCTTGTAAAGATGCGACTACCTCCGAGATGCACAGCATGGTGATGGAAGGTGATTTGATGAAAATGCGCCAAGTAGAAGCCATTGACCTACCTGCGGGTAAAGCCGTGGATTTGGGCGAGGCGGGTTATCACCTGATGTTGCTGGGTCTGAAAAAACCGCTGGTCGCAGGCAAAAAAACGTTTTGCGAAATGATTGTGCGTAGCGCAGACGGTAAAGATCAGAAGGTGCAAGTCACCGCCAAAGTGCAGCCCTTGGTCGCAGAGGCAGGCCACGCACACATGCATCATCATTGATTCATACACGGAGGTTTGGCATGGTTAAGCGCTTATTAGGATTGATGGTGTTGTTGCTTGCGCAGCAGGCGTGGGCGGGTGCAAATGATGTAGTGGTGGATAAAGTATGGATGCGCGAAAGTGTGCCCGAGCAACAATCTGTCACGGTGCAAATGAATTTGAGCGTCACTAAAGCCGCGCGCTTATTGTCTGTCAGCAGCCCGATTGCCAGTTCGGGTGAAATTCAAGGCGTAGTGATGCGCCGCGGCAAAATGCAAACCAGCACAGTGGATAGCATGAAGTTGGCGGCGCATAGCACCATCATCTTTGGTACGCGTGGCGTGTATCTAGTGCTGCAAGGCTTGAATAAAGTGCTGAACGTGGGGGATCGCGTACCGGTTACTTTGGTGTTAGAAATTGCCGGAAAAAAACAAACCGTGAACGTCGAAGCAGAAGTGAAAGCGTTGGAATTGAGCTACAAACACTACCAAGACCCAACGGTGAAGGATCACCGATAGCGAATTTGAGTCTTGCAAATAAAACGGGCGACTTGATGTCGCCCGTTTTATTTGTGCCTAGAGTAGAATTCGCGGCGAATTTATTTAAGGATAAAACGATGACACTCACTGCCGCTACCGCCGCTCAAAAAGCCCACACCCTGTCCGAAGCGATGCCGTATATCCAGCGCTTCTTCGATAAGACGATTGTCATCAAATACGGCGGCAACGCCATGACCGACCCCAAGCTACAAGAGGGGTTTGCGCGTGATGTGGTGTTGCTTAAGTTGGTGGGGATGAATCCTGTTGTGGTACATGGCGGCGGCCCGCAAATTAACGACTTGCTGCAAAAAGTCGGTAAGAAGGGCGAGTTTATTCAAGGTATGCGCGTCACTGATGAAGAGACCATGGACGTGGTCGAGATGGTGCTGGGTAAGGTCAACAAAGACATCGTGAATCTCATCAATCGCTACGGCGGCAAGGCAGTTGGGCTGACGGGACAAGACGGCGGCTTTATTCGCGCGCACAAGTTGTTGCTGGAAAGCGCCACCGATCCGGGCAAGATGTTGGACATCGGGCTGGTCGGTGACATCAATAAAATTGACCCTTCGATTATTACTTTTCTGGACTCTGGCGACTTCATTCCTGTCATCGCTCCTATTGGCGTATCGCCCGAAGGCGAGACTTTGAACATCAATGCCGATGTGGTGGCAGGCAAGCTGGCCGAAGTGTTGCATGCAGAAAAATTAGTGCTGCTCACCAACACGCCCGGCGTGCTGGATAAAGCAGGTAATTTGCTTACTGGCCTCACCCCCAAACAGATTGACGACCTCGTGGCGGATGGCACGTTGTCAGGCGGCATGTTGCCCAAAATTGGCTCGGCGCTGGATGCTGCACGCGGTGGTGTGAAAGCCGTGCACATCATCGACGGTCGCGTTGAACATGCGCTGCTGTTAGAAATTTTGACCGATGAAGGTGTCGGCACGCTGATTAAAAGCAAGTGAGCGAACGCGTCTGGTTGTTTGATTTAGACAACACCCTGCACAACGCCACACCGCACATTTTTCCGCACATCAATCGCAGCATGACGGCCTATCTGCAAGCACATTTGCAGTTAGATGAAGAAGCGGCGAATGCTTTGCGCGTGGAGTATTGGCAGCGTTACGGCGCAACCTTGTCGGGCTTGATCAAGCATCACAACACCGACCCCGATCACTTCTTATGGCATACGCACCAGTTTCCGCAATTGAGCGAAATGGTGTTGCGTGAGCCCAGATTACGCCGTGTGTTGAAGCAATTGCCGGGCACCAAAATAGTGTTCTCCAATGCGCCGATTCATTATGCGCAAGCGGTGCTGAAGTTGTTGCGCATAGAGGATTTGTTCGATGACGTGTTCGCCATTGAGCATTCACACTACAAACCCAAGCCACAGAGCGCAGGCTTTAGGCGCTTGCTGCGCAAGCATCGTATTCGGGCAGAGCAATGTGTCATGGTGGAAGACAGCGCCGACAACTTGCAAACCGCAAAACGACTCGGGATGCGCACTGTGTGGGTGAGCGACGCAGTGCAAGTACCGAGTTGTGTGGATGTAAAAATACGCGATGTGCTGGAACTGCCACGCGTGATACACAGACTGAATTATTGATGTCCGTCATTCCCGTGCAAACGGAAATCCGGCGGGTTTATTCAAAGTGCCGTTTGGTTTTGCCCTTGCAAGCAAGGAATAATTTTGACTGGATTCCCGTTTTCACGGGAATGACGCGGCTGTATCGTTAGATATGTTTTAAGAGGAAATAAAAATGGCAGCTAAACCGGGCGAACGAAAACTACAAATCTTGCAAACCATCGTCGAGATGCTTGAACAACCCAAGGGCGAAAAAATCACCACCGCCGCACTCGCCGCGCGGCTAGACCTGTCCGAAGCCGCGTTGTATCGCCACTTCCCTAGCAAATTTATGATGTACCAAGGCTTGATTGATTTCATCGAACAAACCGTATTCAGCCTCATCAACAAAATCAGCACCGAAGAGCAAGACGGCATAAAGCAAATTGAAGGCATCCTCTCCTTGCTATTAGGCTTCGCCAAAAAGAATCGCGGCATGACGCGCGTCCTACTCGGTGACGCACTGGTCAACGAGGATGAGCGCTTGCAACAACGCATCAACCAACTGCTAGACCGCGTTGAAGCCACCCTCAAACAATCCCTGCGCATCGCCGCCACCCAAGCCAAGCTGCAAGCCGATGCTGACTTCGGCGCCCACGCCAACCTGCTGCTGTGCTACGTCGTCGGACGCTGGAATCAATTCGGCAAAAGCGGCTACAGCAAAGACCCCATGGCGCAATGGCCGCAACAGTGGGCGATGTTTAGAAGTCAGTTCAATTAAGTTCTGAACGCCACCCCCAAACCATGAGCCTCTACACCCAACTGCAACAAGCTCGCAGCGAAGAAGACGTTAAAGACGCCTACATCAAAGCCTTGGGGCTTAAAGGCGTGACCAAGGGATTGATTGACATTCAAACCAACGAGATATGGTTTGAAGCAAAAGACACGGGCAAGACCTCCAGCTACGCCATGTTCACGCAGTTGCTGCATTACGTGCAGGTCGCACTGAACAAAGGCGAATCTGTGCCCGCGTTGTTAGCCGTTATCGACACCGAAAAAGCCGCGCTGATGAAAAGCGCCGATGTGCTGCCCTTCCTCAAAAAGCAAACGGTGAAGTGGGGCAAGTCTGCAAGCCAATACTCGCAAGACGCGCTGGACGAAATCTCCGCCCACATCGGCACGCACTTCGTCTCCTTCAAAATTTCCACGCATGAAGACGAGTTCATCAGCACCGTCAAAGCCGCCATCAAATCCGGCGACATCATCCGCACCCCCATTACCCCAGACAATCTGAAGCAGGTGTTTGATAAATGGGTCGCCATGATTGGGCGTGAGATTGAAGGCGTGAAAGAAGAAGACTACGCCCTGTTGTTCTTCGCCGACATCATGCACGACGGCACGGTGTCCACCCATGCCAACTTACCCGCCGAACTGATGCACAAAAACGGCGCGCCCGTGTTTAGCTTGGGCGGCAAGATTTACGAACTCGGCAACAAAGAAGGCTACCGCCAGTTTTGGGCTATTTATCACAAACCGCCCAAATCTGAATATCGCGACTACCTGTTAGAACGCCGCGACAGCTTGATTCCCCTCGATGAACGCAGCTTCAAAGGCGCGTACTACACACCGTTGGCGGTGGTGGATAAGGCTTACGACAAACTGGCCGAGACCTTGGGCAAGAACTGGCAAAAAGATTACATCGTGTGGGACATGTGCTGCGGCGTGGGCAACCTAGAAGTCAAACACAGCAACCCGCGCAACATCTACATGAGCACGCTGGACGAAGCCGATGTGGATGTAATGAAAGCCACCAAGACTTGCGTCGCCGCACAGCGTTTTCAATACGATTATCTGAACGATGACATCGTTGATGAGCACA
>JAGVFD010000081.1 GCA_020057805.1 Sideroxydans sp.
AGTTTCTCTGGCGATGATCATCCCATCTTGGGGTGGTGCGATGAACGGTATGATGACTTTGTCTGGTGCATGGGACAAATTGCGCACCGACTACATCTTGCGCTTCTTGGTTGTGGCTCTGGCGTTCTACGCGATGTCCACATTCGAAGGCCCAGTGATGTCTATCAAGACTGTGAATGCACTGTCTCACTACACTGACTGGACGGTTGGTCACGTTCACTCTGGCGCGTTGGGCTGGATGGCGATGGTTGCCTACGGCGCGATGTACCACATGATTAAAAAATTGTGGGGCGTAGAGAAGATGTACTCCGAAAGTCTGGTGAACGTCCACTTCTGGTTGGCGACTATCGGTACCGTTATCTATGTTGTTGCAATGTGGGTCTCTGGCATTATGCAGGGTCTGATGTGGCGCGACTATGACGAGTACGGCACACTGACCTATACCTTCGTTGAATCGGTTTCCGCAATGCATCCGTACTACGCGATGCGTGCAATCGGCGGCCTGATTTTCAACATCGGTACTTGGATCGCTCTGTACAACATCGTGATGACTGTGCGCACAGCAAGTGCGGCGCGCAGTGCAAGCGGTGTTCCAGCTAACGCATAAGGAGTGACAACATGTCTGATCACGACACACTTTATTCGACCAAACTTCAGGACAAAGTAGAGCGCAGCACGCTCCTGATGTTTGTTCTTACCGCAATCGCAGTAGCGATTGGCGGTATCGTAGAAATCGTTCCACTGTTCTATCTGCCTAACACAGCGATGTGTTCCAGCGCTTTGGCTGGGGCAGATGCAACGTGTAACAACACGCAGCACAAAGATGCCAATGGCAATGTAATCCCGATGGACAAAATCATCTGGAATCCAGAAACTTCAGCACATAAAACGCTGAACGACTGGGTGCCTGGTGATGGCGTGCGTCCTTACAAGCCTTTGGAATTGGCTGGCCGTAACGTATATATCCGTGAAGGTTGCTTCTTGTGCCACTCGCAGATGATTCGTCCATTCCGTGATGAAAAGGATCGTTATGGTCACTACAACATCGCTGAAGAATCAATGTACGACCACACTTACCAATGGGGCTCCAAGCGTACAGGTCCTGATCTGGCTCGCGTCGGTGGTAAGTATTCGGATGAATGGCATAAACGTCATTTGAAGTATCCACGTGAAGTTGTGCCTGAATCGGTTATGCCTAACTATTTCTGGTTGGAAGCTAAATCTGTAGATGTTGCAGAGACAGTGCAAACCATGAAAGTGTTGACAATCATGCCATTCAACCCAGTGCCTAAGACTATCTACACCGACGAAGTTATCGCTGGTGCGTCGGCTGAGTTGGAAGGTAAGACTGACATGGATGCGCTGATCGCCTACCTGCAAGGCATGGGTAATCACGTCAAGTTCGAAGAAGGCGTGAACTACCGTGATTAAACTGTTGGAATACTTTGGCATGGATGCGCAAGCCATGACGACCAACGATTGGCTGGGGGTGTTCTTCCTGCTGGTTGCTGCGATTGGAATGGTGGCCGCCTATGTCATGGTGTTCCGGCCGTCCAACAAGGAACGTTTCGAATCTCAGGCCTCTATGGCGCTGGATGACGAAGACCCTATCAAATTGGGAGAAAAAAGATGAGTGATAAACATAATGCAGGTGACGTGCCAACCACTGGCCACGTTTGGGATGACGACTTGGGCGATTACATCAATCAACCGCCAAAGTGGTGGATGTTGGGTCTAACAGCTAGCGCGATTTGGGTGGTTGTATATTGGATTTTCTATCCGTCTATTCCACTGTCCAATGGGGGGAGTTTTTTCCCGGGCGTAGGCGGCTGGACAGCGATTAAAGAAATGGAAGCTGACAAGAGTGTGGTGGACGAAGTGCGCGGCAAGTACGAAGCCAAGCTCAAGGACATGACGCCAGCAGCCATTTTGGCAGACGGCGACTTGACAGAATACGTTACACGTTCTGGCAAGGTGTTGTTTGGTGATAATTGCGCAGCCTGTCACGGTCAAAATGGTGTGGGCACAAAAGACAAGCAAGGCTTGTTTGCTCCCATCCTGAATGACGATGACTGGCTGTTCGGCGGTAAAATTGATGACATCCACACAACCATCGTTGGCGGTCGCCAAGGCATGATGATGGCGCACAAGGACATGTTGTCTCCAGAGGAAGTTGACACACTGGCTAACGCAGTTGCTGCGGGCACACCTACTGCTACTCCGTTGTTCACGGACAAAGGCTGCGTGGCTTGCCACGGTGCGGATGGTAAGGGTATGCAAGCCATGGGATCGGCTAACCTGACGGACAGCGTATGGCGTTTTGATAGTTCGGTTGAAGGTATCAAATACACTATCAATAACGGCGTTAATGCAGGCACACCCGAAACGCGCGTAGCTGTAATGCCGGCGTTCCAAGGTGCGAAGCTGTCTGATGCTGAAATCAAGAAGCTGGCTGTTTATGTCTACAAGTTTGGTGGCGGTCAGGCTGACGCTCAAGTAGCACCTGCTGCCCAGTAATGCTGTGTCATTCTGTGCGGAAGTGATTCCGCACAGATCAATCATAAGGAGATAAAAATGGGTAACGATATGGTTGTTTGGGGTGTGGTGATTGCCCTGTTAGGTTCGATTGCCGTTCCCGCATGGTTGTTCTACGTGACAATTCGCAATGCGAGTAAAAAGGCTGAAGACGAAGGCCGCAATAATAAGTAATTGTAGTGACGGCATTTGAAGGAGGAGAGCTTGCTCTCCTCTTTTTCATTCTGTGCAAAATATCACTGAAGCGGTTTTATTGAGCCAGTAAAATCGCCCCAATAATATTTTGGAGTTTGCCATTAAGAGCGAACTTTCCCTCTATATACCTAGGAGTGTGAGCGTGAATCAAGAAGTCAAAAAAGAAGAAGTTCCACAGCAAGAAGCAGGTGAAGTCACCACTATTTATCGCGAGTTTGAAACGTGGACGGTCAATATGGGTGATAAGACCATCCATGCTAAACGCATGTCTGGATTTTTTCGCACCTTCAAGGATCGCGCGCAATTGGCGTTGTGGTTGCCGTTCTTTCTCTTTCCGTATGTGCGCTGGAATGGCAAACAGGCCATCTTGTTTGACATCGACCATCGTCAATTCCACTTCTTTAATTTAACTGTATTGCCACAAGATATTTGGATGCTCTCGCTTATCTTGTTGGTGGCGGCAATGACACTGTTTGCGGTGACATCGGTTGCCTCGCGCGTTTGGTGTGGTTACTTCTGCTTTCAAACTGCTTGGACAGATTGGTTCACTTGGATTGAAGAGAAAATAGAAGGCAATCCAACCGCTCGCCGCAAGCTGGAAACAGCGCCTTGGGATGCGGATAAAATTAAGAAAAAGGGGTTGAAACACATGGCATGGGCAGCCCTTGCCCTGCTCACAGGCATTAGCTTCTCAATCTGGTTTGTGGACGCTTTTGATTACTGGAACAGCCTCATTCATCTTCAATTGCCGTTGGTGGGTTGGGTGACATTATTTGCTTTCTTTGCTGGAACCTACATTCTTGCAGGGCTTTTGCGTGAACAGACTTGCATCTGGCTGTGTCCGTATGCACGCATCCAAGCTGTGATGAGCGACGCGCAAACTATCATGCCCACTTACGATTACACACGCGGTGAGCCACGTGGGAAAATCCGCCGTGGTGCTGAAGTGGTTGCGCCACAGGGCGATTGCATTGACTGTTTCCAATGCGTGCAAGTGTGCCCAACCGGTGTAGATATTCGCAATGGGCAGCAGTTGGGTTGTATCACGTGTGGTTTGTGTATTGATGCATGTGATTCCATCATGGATAAAATCGGCAAGCCACAAGGCCTCATTCGTTACGCATCGTTGGATGAGTTGGATGGAAAGCCTGCCAAAAAGATGTATCAACATCCGCGTACGCTGGTCTACATTGGCATCATCACCTTGGCGCTAGGCGGCATTGTGTGGGGATTAACTCACTTAGGTTCAATGACGCTGAAAATTATGCATGAGCGTCAACCGCTCTATGTGAGTATGAGTGATGGTTCTATTCAAAATAAATACGATTTCAAGTTGCTCAACAAAACGGACAAAGACTTCCAAGTTAAAGTCACGGCCGAAGGTGGCATCAAAGATCAAATCATTATTGGGGCGGAACATGAACCCGTAATTCATCATGGTCGCGGCACGTCGTTCACCATTTTTGTTAAAGCCCCCGGCAAGTTTGCCAACAAAGACGTGACGCCTATCCAGTTCCGCGTTGAAAGTGTAAATGACCCGATGGTGTTCGCTGAATACACGAGCCAGTTTTACGCCCCTAAAAAATAAGGATAGATACGATGATTTCGCAAGATCAAAAATCGGGGTTTCGCAACCCGTGGGTGTTAAGTTTGATTGGTCTGATTTTGTTGGTGCTGGCTGTTAACACCACCTTTATTTGGTTTGCAACGCACAATAAATCTATGCTGGTTGATCGTGAATACAAGACTAAAGATCGCAAGACGAATGCCGAAGTATTGAGCGAGTTGGGCGCACAACAAGCGCTGGCATGGCAAACGACAATTAAGAAACCGAAAGCCCTCGTGATGAATCAGCCCACGATGTATGAAATCAGCGTGGTGGATAAAGAGGGTAAGCCGGTGAGCGGGCTGATGGAAGTTGAAGCCTATCGCGCCTCCGATGCCAGCAAAGACTTTATGACACCTTTCAAAGAAGTTTCCACGGGCAACTATCAAGGCTATGTTACTTTTCCTTTGAAAGGCTATTGGGAGTTGCATATTCACCTTAAACGTGGGACTGACGAATTTACGGTGGATACAGACCGCTTCAAAGTCGAAGAACACGTTTAAGGTAGTCAGCATCAATGACGCAAGCAGGCCAACACGCAACGCATGACTGTTTTCACTGTGGGCTGCCTATCCCATCAGACGCACATTTCAAATCGGCGCTAGAGCAACGGGAGCGCGACTTTTGTTGCTTCGGTTGCCAGTCTGTCTGCGCAGCAATCTATGAGGCGGGGCTTCAGGGTTACTACCAACGCACGCCTGAAGGGGTGCTGCTCGCCCCCCCGCCCGCACCCCCTAAAGATATTGAAATATACGACTTCGACGAAGTGCAGCAGGAATTCACCACCTGCTCGGGCGAGGTGCGTGACATTCATTTGCTGGTTGAAGGTATTCATTGTGCGGCGTGTGTGTGGCTCATCGAGCGCGGCTTGAATCGCGCGCCGGGCGTGCAATTGGCAGAAGTGAATTTGGCGGGCAAACGACTGCATCTGCGGTGGGACAACAGCCAAAGCAAACTCTCTGATTTGATTCGCGCGCTGTCTAGAATTGGTTATTCAGCCGTGCCCTACGATCCTGAAACAGCCGAGGGTTCTATTCAAAAGACCAATCGCGCTATGCTGTTCCGCTTATTTTTTGCGGGTTTCGCGGCGATGAATATGATGTGGATTGCCATCGCCTTATACAGTGGTGCGAATCAAGATGAATTCCGCAGCTTTTTCCATTGGGTGGCGTTAGTGTTGGCGACGCCCACGTTGTTTTACTCCGGTTATCCCTTTTATCGCGGTGCGTTGGGCGGCTTGCGTGCCGGGCATCTCACTATGGATTTGCCCATTGCACTGGGTTTGAGTGTCACTTACGCTTATTCGGTGTATGTCACGCTCACCAATAATCAGCATGGCGAAGTGTTTTTCGATACCGTCACCAATCTGACTTTCGTGATTCTCATCGGCCGTTATTTGGAAGGCATGTTCCGCCATCAGGCGGTGTCTGCCACCAAGCGTCTGATGGAACTACAACCGCGCGTGGCACTGGTGATGCGCGCAGGCATCGAACAGATGACGCCGATACGGGGCGTGATGCTGGGTGACCACGTGTTGATTAAACCTGGCTATACCGTGCCGGTGGATGGCGTGGTGTTGGAAGGCCACAGTGCCGTGGATGAATCGATGTTGAGTGGTGAATCGCTGCCCGTAAGCAAGCGTGCAGGCGCCACGGTTTCTGCGGGCACGGTGAATACCAGCGGCGCATTGTTGGTTGAAGTGCGCACGCAACTTAAAGACACCACGCTGTCCAAAATTATCCAATTGGTCGAGGAGGCGCAATCCTCAAAAGCGCCGATTCAGCGTTTGGCTGACACCATCGTGCCGTGGTTTGTGTTGGTGACGATGATTTGTGCCGCCACCACCTTTTTCATTTGGAATAGTCAGGACTTTGAGATTGCGCTAATGGCGGCCACCTCGGTACTCATCATCACTTGTCCGTGTGCCTTGGGCATGGCGACGCCGATGTCGATTGCGGTTGCTTCGGGCTTAGGTGCCAAGCACGGCATCTTGGTTAAAAACGGCTTGGTGCTAGAAACGCTATCGAAAGTCACCCACTTCGTATTTGATAAAACGGGCACGCTCACCGAAGGCAAAATGAGCGTCGCGCAACTGCAATGCACGGCGGGTGCGGAGGCGAATGTGGTGGTGCGATTCGCTGCGGCAGTGGAGCGTTACAGCGAGCATGGGGTGGCGCGCGCGATTACCGCTTATGCAGAAGAGCAGCAGCAGTCCTTTCGCGATGAGGCAGTGAGCGACTTTCAGGCGACCGCAGGCTTGGGTGTGGCAGCAAAGGTGGCTGGGCAATCCGTCCTGCTGGGCAGTGCTAATTGGCTCACGCAATGCGGCGTTACCCTCAATACAGATTTGCAAGCCCACGCGCAAACGTGGGAAGCGGACGGAATGAGCTGTGTGTACATGGCACTAGACGGGCAACAGGTGGCAGTCATTGCGCTGGCCGATCGCTTGCGTAGCGACGCACAGCAAATGGTAGATGAGATGCGTGCGGCGGGAATCAAAATGACGCTGTTGAGTGGCGACCGTCGCCCTGTGGCTGAAGCCATTGCCAAACAATTAGGCGGCATGGAAGTCATTGCCGAAGTATTGCCACAAGACAAAGACCGCGTCATTCAGCAATTGCAAAATGAGGGCGCTATCGTGGCCATGGTGGGGGACGGGGTGAATGATGCCCCCGCGCTGATCCGTGCTGATGTGGGCATCGCGTTGGGTTCGGGTACCGATGTGTCCGTGGAAAGTGCTGACATCGTGTTGATGCACAACGAGCTTACTAAAGTGTTGCAAGCCACTCAACTATCACGCCGCACACTGCGCACCATCAAGCAAAACATCGGGCTGTCCTTCGTGTATAACGCCATCATGGTGCCGCTGGCGATGATGGCGCAAGTCACACCTTTGGCGGCCGCCATCACCATGCCGATTAGTTCTCTGGTGGTAATTGGCAACGCGGCGCGTATTCGTACCCTATTTAAGAAGTGAGGCGCATATGGAAGTTATTTATAGTCTAATTCCCGGCATGATGTTTTTCGGCATCATCCTCGTCGTACTGCTCATCTTCTCGGTGAAGAAAGGCCAGTACGAAGACATGGAAGGCAGTGGCAATCGCATCTTGATGGATGACGACGATGACATGATGCCGCACCCGACAGCCTCGTCGGATACGGCCAAGAAGATTATTGAGTAAGCACTTCGCCGTTGGCTAACAACGGCTTCACCAGCGCGTCAAAAGCCTGTGGCGTAACGTACTGCAACACAGGTTTTTCACTGCCCCCTAGCGTTAAATCCAGCCCATTTTGCGGATACAGCCAGTGAATCGCACCAGACTGGGTTTCTTTGATAACTTGAGCTGGCTTGCCAAAGCGCTTCAGAAATAACGCCTCTTCTACCTTTACCCCTGGCATGTAAGTTAGTCCGCTGATGGGCAAGCTACGCAGGCGCGCGACATCTTCTGGGGTCAATGTAATTTTCTTCCCACTTCCCGTGGCCGCCATGCGCAGCCCGCGTTCATACATGGTGTGCATTTCTGCTTCTGGCACGGCCACGGTTAAGGCCACGCGTGAACGCAGCCCAGCCAGATTGATTTGCTCAAAAAAAACTTCGGCCACCAACACGCCCGCAGGTGACTTGAATAGGCTAGGTTCAGATTGTTCCTTGAAGCGCAGTTCAGCATCGGCAGGGGTTGAAGCGCCCAGGGTTAATCCGAACACACGCACCGAATTAGGGGTGGGGTGCTCGATATGCCAAGGCAAATCAGCTTTGTCTGGGCGGTCGCCGGGGATGAGGAATGCCCCAAAAATAATGACGACGGAAAAAATGCCGACGCCCCAGTAGATTTTGTTTTCGTTAGTCATGTTGGTGTGTTGTGAAAATTAAGACGCTGTTTCAGAAGCGGGCGTTGAGCCACGCGGGAATTTGTGATGACGTGCTTGATACATCGAATCATTGCCCAGCACGATAAGCACCAACAGCGACACCATGAAGGGCAGCAGGCCTACGCCGCCCAGCAGCGCAATCGTAGCAATCTTCGACCAGCCCATTATCTTGGATAACCAAAAACCGCCGCCGATAACGACGCAAGCGATGGTGAGCAGCCACATGAAGTGCGTGTTGCGTTTATTCGCCACCACCCAGTGCGCCTTGATGAATGCGGTATCGTTTCCGTTAACAACCTGTTTTGCTTTGAACCAGATGTAGCCCGTGATGATGAAAGAGGTTAACGGCACAATCATTACCATCAAAGGAAAGGTACTGAACACGCCGAAGGTGGAGGCGAACACCAAAATGTGGTTGAACACCAAATTGATGAGAAAAATTTCATGCGGCCATTTGGCGCGAGTCATCTCTTCTTGTGTGGCTTGATATGCTTGTGTCATGTCTTATCCCCTAGTGTTTTTAGTGCGGTGCGCAGGATACCTATTTCAGCGGAATAAAGGAATGCGGCTGTGAGTTACGTCAAGACTTGCCGACCAGCGTGCGTAGTCTAGGTAGGTCAAGCAATTCGACTGCGCGCGCCTTAACCAGTAACAAACCATCGTCCTGAAAGTGTGAAAACGCACGGCTCACGGTTTCTAGTTTTAAGCCTAAATAACTCCCAATCTCTAGGCGTGACATGCGCAACTTTAATTGTGTGGCAGATAAGCCATGCGCGGCATTGCGTTGCGATAAATTGAGAAGAAAGGCGGCGAGTCGCTCTTCAGCGCGCATCGAGCCTAGCAACAACATGATGCCTTGGTCGCGCACAATTTCGCGGCTCATAATTTTATGTAGGTGACGTTGCAGGCTGGGAATCTCGCGACTCAACTCTTCCAGCTTTGCAAAAGGCAGCTCACACACTTCGCTGTCTTCCATCGCCACGGCCTCGCAGGTGTGCAAGTCTGTGCTAATGGCATCGAGCCCAATAATTTCTCCCGCCATTAAAAAGCCGGTGACCTGCTCGCGCCCATCTTCCTGCAACACGCGGGTTTTGAATGAGCCACTACGAATAGCGTGCAGCGATTTGAAGTGGTCGCCGATGCGATAGAGGTAGTCGCCTGAGGTAAAACGTTGCTTGTTATTGCTCAATTCATCTAGGCGCGTCATTTCTCCTCCCGACAAATTAACAGGCAAACAAATTTCTCGCAGATTGCAATTAGAGCAGGCGATTTTGAGCGCAGTGTTAGCGGGAGGGGACACCATGTTGGCTGAAAGGTCGCGGTAAGTGGCGGGGTTGAAAACGGCGCGCATTTTGACATATATCAAGACCCGCCAACGACTTACTGGCATAGTGCGAGCCTGTTTGAAAGGGATGAACATGAATGCAGCAGTAAATCAATTAGTTGTCGATTTGGAATTAATCCGCAGGCTCGATAAAAATGGCCCGCGCTACACCTCTTACCCTACCGCCGATCGTTTTATCGAGGCATTTAATGCGGAGAGCTATAGCCAGTGGATGGCTAAACGTGAAATTGGCGGCGTCAGTCGTCCGCTATCGTTGTACATCCATATCCCGTTCTGTAACACGCTGTGTTTTTATTGCGCGTGCAATAAAGTCATTACTAAAGACCGCAGTAAATCCGCGGAATACGTGCGCTACCTCATTAAAGAGATGGCCATGCAAGCCAAGCTATTGGGCGAGCGCCAAGTGGTAGAGCAGCTGCATTTTGGCGGCGGCACGCCCACCTTCATGAGCGATGATGAAATTCGCGAAGTGATGGCAGCCATTGGCAAATACTTCAAATTGAT
>JAGVFD010000067.1 GCA_020057805.1 Sideroxydans sp.
GACCAACAGCCAGTTCAGTACGAGGCTGGCGAGTGCGCTGGTGAGAAAATAATTGCGCTGTAATTTGAATAGATTGTTGCCCGTGCGCTGGGTTAGCCACAGGTGAACCAGCGCTGTATAGATGAGCAACAACAAGCCTGTGAGCGCAATGGCTAACAGCGGTGTGGCGGTGAGGGTGAATGCTTGCAACTCATTCCATTGCCCGTCAGTGAGCAGTAAGCCGATGAAGGGTAGGCAGAGCAGTGCGCCAACAAATAGGGCGAGTCGAGTTTTCATCATTCAATTTCCGTGGTGAGGGAGATAGGCCGCCACACATTATTTTGCAGTCCTTGCAGCGGTTGGAATTTACCTTTGTAGGCCATTTTGCGCGAGTCCTTAATCCAGTAACCGAGGTAAAGGTAAGGCAGTTCAAGCTGGCGGCATAGCTCGATTTGCCACAGCACATTGAACGTGCCGAAGCTAGCGTGGCTGTCGTGTGTATCGTAGAAAGTATAAACCGCCGATAGCCCGTCATCGAGCACGTCAATGATGCTCACCATGCGCAGCACATCGCCTTCGCGAAATTCAACCAGCCGACTTTCTACATGGCTCTGCAATAAAAAATTTCGATATTGCTCGGGGTCTTGATTGTTCATGCTGCCATCGGCGTGGCGTGCGTTTTGATAGCGGGAATACAGATCGAAGTATTCTTGTTTGTCCTGTAAGGCATGCAGACTCACGTCTAACTCGGTGTGTTGTTTCCAACTGCGGCGTTGTGAGCGCGAGGGTTGAAAGTCATTCACTAGCACGCGTGCAGGTACGCATTGTTGGCAGGTGTCGCAATGCGGGCGATAGGTAAATGTGCCGCTACGCCGAAAGCCTTGACGTATCAGTTCGGAATAAACAGGTGTAGTGATGAGATGCGCTGGCGTGGCAACTTGCGAGCGCGCTTCACGCTCGGGCAAATAGCTGCACGCATAGGGCGCCGTTAAATATAACTGCAAGGTGGCGAGCGGGATGTCGTTAAGCAAACTCATGCAAACAGGTCGTCATCGAATTGGAAGTGCGTAATGGGTGCGCAGTTTATCAACTCTTGCAGGCGTTCGATAAATTCTGTGCGCTGAATTTCACGCGCGCCGAGCGAGGCTAAATGCGGGGTGTGCATTTGGCAATCAATCATCGTGAATTTCCAGCGTGCGAGCTGTCGCGCTAAATGCGCGAAGGCAATTTTTGAGGTGTCGCTACGTCGGCTAAACATAGATTCGCCATAAAACATGCGTCCAATCGCTACGCCGTATAAACCGCCAACCAACTCCTTGTCCATCCATACCTCGACCGAATGTGCGTAGCCTAAACGGTGCAATTCAAGGTAGGCGGCAATCATCTCTTCCACTATCCATGTGCCATTAGCCCCATGGCGCGGCGCGCTACAGGCACGTATGACCGCCTCAAAGTGACTGTCGGTGCGTAGCGTATATTGGCTTTTGTGCAAGGTTTTTAGCAAAGAATGTGACAGGTGCAGCTCACTTGGAAACAGCACCATGCGTGGATTGGGACTCCACCACAGGATGGGGTCATCAGGATTAAACCAAGGAAAAATACCGTGCCGATAAGCATCTAGTAAGCGCGCGGCAGAAAGGTCACCACCCGCCGCGAGCAAGCCATTGGGCTGTTGCAACGCTTGCGACAGCGGTGGGAACGGCGTGTTGGGCGTTAAAAGAGGAATCATGGCTGCGCAGAATAACGCATCTGCGTGACCATGATTTCGCGTTAAGGAATGAGCGGTGACGAATAGTCGCTGCGTAAGGGTTTGCGAATGGCGGTGGGGGCGAGGTTGAGATAAAAGAAGAAGGTTGATCCGTGTCCCACTTGGCTTAATACCTCGATACGTCCGCGATGCTTGTCGGCCACCATTTTTACCAAAGCTAAACCCAGTCCCGTACCCGCAGGGTGGGCGGGGTCGGCTACACGGCTGAAGCTGTTGAATAAAACCAGCTGATCTTGTTCAGCAATGCCTTCGCCCGTGTCGCGCACGGTGCAGCACACTTCGCCCCATTGCTGGTCAACATCGCACTGCACAACGTCACCCTTTAAGCTGTGTTGCACGGCATTGGAAATAAGGTTAATCAGTGCGCGTTGCAGCAAGGCGCGATTGCCAATGACGAGTAAAGATTCAGTCGTTTCTGGACGCTTAATAGTGATGCCTTGTGCGCTGGCTTGTGGCCACACTTCGTCAATCGCATCGTGCATACATTGCACCATATCCAGTTCAATAAAGTCTTCGGCGTGAAGATGTTCGGCGCGAGCCAAGAACATAAATTGGCTAATGAGATGTAAGGTGCGCTGGGCAAAACGTCGAATATCTTGTAGCAGCGTTTCATCCACTACTTTGCGTGCGGTCTGCTGTTCTAGTAAGGCCAAAATGGAGGCTTGCGGTGCGCGCATATCGTGGGAAAGAAAATTTAGCAAACGCCCCCGTTCACGCTCATGCGCTTTGAGTGTGCTCACGCTGTCGAGATTGATAATCCATCCGAACTGGGGGATCTCCGAGATGCTCACCAAAAACTCCCCCCCTGTCACATTGCGCGCTTCGCATTGTAGAGATTGCCCCTGTGCTACACCGCTCAAACACCCTTTCCAATCTGGGAAATGGGGGCACTTGAGGGCAGATAACACTTGATCGACCAATCGGCCTTGGACGGTGACATGTTCATTCAGTCCCAACAGGCGTAGCAAGGTGGGATTGACCAAGCGTACGCGCATTTCGTCATCTAACACAAGGATTCCGACGGATTGGTTAATCAAGGACTGATTCACCAATTGGCGTAACACGCGGACTTCGCGGGAGGCATGGCGCACTTGTTCAATGCGCGCGGCTACTGGGTCAACAATATGGGGCGGTGTGTGGTGTGTTTCGAGCGTGGGCGTGAGGATTGAAAAATTTTCGGACTCTTGATTGAGCGCGGTAACTTCTTCTGATAAAAAATGCATGCCAGCCTCTAGTTTGCGCCAGCTCCATAGGGGGTAGCACA
>JAGVFD010000061.1 GCA_020057805.1 Sideroxydans sp.
CACTTGAGGGCGGCGCGCACGCTGGCGATGGCTTCGTTTGCGGGAATCAATTGGACAGTTCCCGAGTCGATCTCGGCGATGCGGCGACTTACTTCCGCCGCCCACGCTTCTTCGATCTCGCTATCTTCATCCAAGCTGGCAATGAGGTGCTCTGCGAGCTTTGCGCGTTCAGAAACGTTGAGTTTGAGTGCTTCGGATTCGATGGTTTCAAATGAGGTCTGCATTTTTTGCTCCCAGCGGGAAATTGTGGTGGCCACTTTAGCGACTCACCCTGGCGAGCGCAACTTTGCGGCTTTGGTTTGACAGCCGCGTCACCCGCGCCCTATAGTCGCACAGAACGAACGTTCTTGGTGCGAAAAAGTGAAATACGAAGTGAGAAAAGGCCGTGGTGCGACATTGCAGATCGAAGGGCGCTTCGAGGCTACGGCGCGTGAGCGTGTGGAGGATGGCTGGAACACGCCCGAAGAAGAGCTGCCGCCGTTCAAGACGACGGTGACGGTGGAAAAGGCGAAGAGCATCATCGTGCGCCACGATTCGCCTGATCTGCCGTTCGATTATTCTCTGAATGCCTATCGCGGTTGTGAGCATGGTTGCATCTATTGTTATGCGCGGCCTTCGCATGCCTACATGAATCTTTCGCCGGGGCTCGACTTCGAGTCCAAGTTGTTTGCCAAGCCGGATGCGGCGAAGTTGTTGCGTGCAGAGTTGGCGAAACCTGCCTACCGTTGCTCGCCCATCGCGCTGGGTGCGAACACCGACCACTACCAACCCATTGAGCGCGATTGGCAAATCACGCGGCAGATTTTGGAAGTGCTGGCGGAGTGCAAACACCCGTTCTCCATCGTGACCAAATCCGCGCTCATCGAGCGTGACCTTGATCTGCTCACGCAGATGGCGCGCGATGGCTTGGTGCAGGTATTCATCACCATCACGACGCTGGATGCCGAGGTGGCACGCAAGCTGGAACCGCGTGCTGCTTCCCCGCAGCGCAGGCTACGCACCATACGTGCCTTGAACGAGGAGGGCGTGCCATGCGGGGTGATGGTCGCGCCCATCATCCCTTTTCTGACCGATGCCGAGATGGAGAACGTGCTGCAAGCTGCGTATGAGCACGGTGCGCGCACGGCGGGATATACCTTGCTGCGGCTACCGTATGAATTGAAAGACCTGTTCAAGGATTGGCTCAACGTGCACTACCCATTGAAGGCGGAGCATGTGATGAGCCGGTTGCGCGAGATGCGCGGCGGTAAAGAGAACGATTCTGAATTTGGCTCACGCTTCCGTGGCAACGGCATGTTCGCCGAGTTGTTGGTGAAGCGCTTCAAACTGGCGTGTGAGCGCTTGGGCTTGAATCAAGGTGAGCGTGTGTCGCTCGATACATCGAAGTTCATCAGACCAAACTTGAGTGGGCAGGGGAGTTTGTTTTAAGCACGTCCCTGTGAGAGGGGCTTAAAAAAAGGCGCTCAATCGAGCGCCTTTTTGTAATTTCAGATTTACAGAGGTGGTAATGCGGCTTAAGGATTGTTGCCGTTGTTGACGCGCTCTTGCTTGATGGAAACGCAGCCATTGCCCGCTTTCATTAGGAACAAAGGATCGCCATCTTTAGCTAGGTGGGTGATCACTTCATTCAGCTCGCCTTTGTATTCAAACGTGGAGAAAGTTTCTTTCGCCACTTTCATGCAGCTGCTTGGCCAGTAGGTAACTTTTTCGTAAGCGGATGCACACAAGCCAGAAGTAGTGGGCGCAACGTACATGGTCATCAATTCTGAATCGCCATCTTTGTAAGTTTTTTCAATGCGTGAAATGAACATTTGCTTATCGGTGTTTTCGGTTGCCCAAGAGCTAGATGCGCCATAGTTAGAATGATCGCCAAGCAAAAATTCAGAGATATTTTTGACCGCAGGTAGGCAAGTCACGATGCCATTTTTTTGCGCTTGTTTATAAGGGATAGTTTCAGCACTGGCCATTGAGGATACAAACAGCAGAGAAAGTGCAGCGGATTTCCAAAGTTTCATGATTTCCCTTTATGAATAGAGACAGCGTGGAATGATAAAGCCCGCGAATTTTAAGGTTGGGAAGGTGTGTCAGTCAAACCTAAATTACTGTTTTGCCCCCAGCGCCATTGCGCGCAATTTACTTTGTTCTAGCTCGGTGGCATTCGGCTCAATCAACCATCCTTGCAGATTGTTCATCACCAAATCAGTGAATGCGTGCATCCAATCGTTGCGGTCGTTGAGGCAGGGAATGTAGTGGTATTCGCCGCCGCCTGCGTGTTGAAAATCTTCTTTGCCTTCCATCGCAATTTCTTCCAGCGTTTCTAAACAATCTGCGACGAAGCCAGGGCAGACCACGTCCACCCGCTTGGTTTTTTGTTGGCCTAAGGCAACGAGGGTGGCGGTGGTGTAGGGCTTAATCCACTCGGCTTTGCCGAAGCGCGATTGAAAGCTCACCGCATATTGGTCTTTCGATAGGCCAAGCGCTTCTGCCAGCAAACGACCGGTCTTTAGGCACTCGCAGTGATAAGGGTCGCCTTTTTCAAGCGTGTATTGCGGCACGCCATGAAAGCTCATCACCAATTTTTCAGGGCGGCCATGCTTCATCCAATACTCGTTGACGTTTGCAGCCAATGCTTTGATGTAGCCCGCGTCATCGTGAAAGTGTTTGATGGTGCGGATGGCGGGCGTGTTGCGCATGGTTTGCACGGCGGCGAATACGCGGTCGAACACGGTAGCGGTGGAGCTGGCGGCATATTGCGGATATAGCGGCACGACCAAAATGCGCGTGCAATTCTGCGCTTTGAGTTTTTGCATCACGCTGGCGATGGACGGATTGCCGTAGCTCATGGCGTAGTCCACCACGAAGGGCGCTTGCGTGCGCTGACTCAAATAGCCTTCCAATAGGCTGGCTTGCTTGGCGGTATAAACGCGCAGCGGTGAGCCTTCCGCCATCCATACGCTGGCATATTTAGCCGCCGATTTTTTCGGGCGTACGTTGAGGATGATGCCGTTCAAAATTAACCACCAAATGGGTTTAGGAATTTCCACCACGCGCGGGTCGCTCAAAAATTCTTTGAGATAGGGACGCACGGCTTGCGCCGTGGGCGCATCAGGCGTGCCCAAGTTGACCAGCAAGATGCCTGTTTTTTCGGGTGTGCCGTGGGTGTGAGTGGGTTCGGTTTTATAAGTCATCGTGTCTTGTTTATTTTGGGTTATTTTATTGGGAAGAGTAAAGGGAGAAGGGTGGGGGCAGTAGGACGCGGCACTGATTTTACCCTTCTCTCTTCCCCCTTAACCCTTCCCCGTTAATGCTGCGAAAGTGCATTACTCAAAAGTTTTGCGGTGATGTCGACGATGGGGACGACGCGCTCGTAGTTCATGCGTTTTGGGCCAACGACGGCAAGCGTGCCGATGATTTGTCCGTCGGCGGTGTAGGGTGCGCTGACGACGCTGCATTCATCCAAGCCGAGCAAGCCTGATTCGCTGCCGACGAAAATGTGCACGCCTTGTGCGTGCCGTCCCGCATCTAACAATTGCAACAAGTCGGTTTTTTGCTCGAACACGTTGAATAGATTGCGCAGCTGGTTCATGTTGGTGGAGAGGTCGTTGATGTGCAGTAGATTGCGTTCGCCGCTGATGACGTAATCTTCGCTCTTGCGTGCGATGGCTTCATCACTCGCCGCCATCGCGGCCGACATTAAAGAAGTCATGTCGTGTTGCAACTGGCGAAGTTCGTTCTGCATGTGCTGATGAATGTCGCCGAAGCCTACTCCCGCGTAGTGTTGGCTCAAAAAATTACCTGCTTCGGTGAGTTGCGATTGGGTGTAATCCTTGTGTGTCATCAACACGCGATTTTCCACCTCGCCATCGGGCATCACGATGATGAGCAGCACGCGGCGCTCGGACAAGCGCAAAAATTCAATTTGGCGCACGGTAATCGCCGCGCGTTTGGGCGTGGCAACTACCCCTGCAAATTGCGTCAATTCGGAAAGTACATTAGAGGCTTGTGTGAGCAGACGCGAGGTGTTGTCGGGTTGTAACTGCGTTTCCATTTGCTGCACGCGCGCATCGGAAAGGGGTTGCACCACCATCAAGGTGTCAATAAATAAGCGGTACCCGAGTGCGGTGGGGATGCGTCCTGCGGAGGTGTGCGGGCTGGCGACCAAGCCCATCGCTTCTAAATCGACCATCACGTTGCGGATCGTGGCAGGGCTCACTTCCAAGCCGGAAAATTGTTGCAAGGCGCGCGACCCCACGGGCTGGCCGTCGCTGATGTAGCGTTCCACCAAGGTTTTGAGCAGGATTTGTGCACGGTCGTTGAGCATGGCGGCGGATTCTATCATCACACTACGCACTCGCCGCGCACGACGCAGTGCCGTGAACATGGCAGGCAAACGGCGGTTATGGTTTAATCGCGCCCTATGAAATTCCCCTTCCAAACCGTCGCCATTATTGGCAAGCAGAAGACCGCCGAAGTGGCCGCGCCCATGCTATTGCTGGGTGATTATTTGTCCGCGCGCGGTGTGCGCGTGGTGGTGGATGGCTTGTCGGCGGAGCATCTGAAGGGACATCGTTTTGAAGCCATGAGCTTGGATGAAATTGCGCGTTCGGTGGATTTGGCGGTGGTCATTGGGGGCGACGGTACGTTGCTCAACATCGCACGTACTTTGGCGCCGCACGGCGTACCCATCGCGGGGGTGAACAAAGGTCGTTTGGGTTTTCTCACAGATTTGTCGATGGGCACGATGTTGGAAGGTATCGGTGCCATGTTGGATGGGCAGTTTGTTACCGAACAGCGTTTATTGCTGTGCGCCAGCGTGTGGCGTAATGCGCAAAAAGTGTTCAGCGGCTTGGCGTTTAACGAAGTGGTGGTGCATCGTCACAACGTCAGCAGCATGGTGGAATTTGAAGTGCGTATTGATGGCGAGTATCTGTACAACCAACGCGCAGACGGTCTGATTATCTCTACTCCTACAGGCTCCACCGCCTACGCCATGTCCGCAGGTGGGCCAATTCTGCATCCAAGTTTAGATGTGTTGCAGCTGGTGCCTGTGTGCCCACACTCATTGAGTAATCGTCCCATCGTGGTGAAAGGTACGTCAGAAATAGAGCTGCTCATGCATCGCACGGGCGACAACTGCGTGCGCTACGACAGTCACACCAATTACGATTTGGAATTGCACGACAAGCTCATCGTCACGCGCTTTGAAAAACCCGTTTATCTGCTGCATCCTGAGGGGCACAGCTACTACCACACCCTGCGCGAAAAGCTGCTGTGGAATCAGACGCTGTAATGTATAAAAATTTAACAGTCCGTCATTCCGGCGTAGGCCGGAATCCAGCGTATTTATTCAACAGGCCTTTTGTGTTTGTCCTTGCTGCGCAAGGAATTTCATATTTGACTGGATTTCGGCCTACGCCGGAATGACAAGGGTTTAATTCTCCATGCTCAAATTTCTGTCCATCCGCGACTTCGTCATTGTCGAATCTCTTGCGCTCGATTTTTCCACCGGTTTCACCGCATTGACTGGCGAGACCGGCGCAGGTAAATCTATTTTGATTGATGCGCTGTCTTTGGCTTTAGGCGAACGCGGCGATGCGGGCATGGTGCGCGCGGGGTGTGAACGCGCCGATATTGCAGCGGAATTTGATACGACCGCGTCGCCCCAATTAGAGGCCTGGTTGCGTGAGCAAGACTTGCAAGGTGATGACGGCGTTTGCTTGCTGCGTCGCACCTTGGATGCCAGCGGTCGTTCGCGTGGATTCATCAACGGCAGTAGTGCTACGCAACAACAGATGCGTGAGGCGGGGGAGTTTTTGCTGGACATTCACGGGCAACATGCGCATCAATCTTTGTTGAAGGCCGACGCGCAACGCGAGCTGCTCGATACCCACGCAGGATTGACGCAGCAAACGGTTGCCGTGGGCGCGAGCTTTAAGGCATGGCAAAGCTTGAATCGTCGACGTACCCAGTTAGAACAGAACGCGGAAGCCGTGGCCGCCGAGCGCGAATTGCTGGCGTTTCAACGCCGCGAATTAGACGCGCTGAATTTTGTGGCAAGCGAATGGGAGAGTGTGCAGGCTGATTATTCACGCTTGTCGCATGCGGCCAGTTTGTTGGAGAGCGCGCAGTTTGGTATTGAAGTGTTGAGTGAATCGGACACGGCATGTTTGGCGCAATTGAATGCTTTGGTCAGTCGCTTGCGTGCCGGTTTGGAATTTGATGCGGGCCTGCAAGACACGCTGACGTTGTTGGAAAGTTCGCAAAACGAATTGCAAGAAGCGGTGTATGCCTTGCGCCATTACCAAGAAAAGCTAGACGCCGATCCGCAGCAGTTGCGCGAACAAGAACGCCGCATTGCGGATGTGATGGAAGCCGCGCGCAAATATCGGGTGAAGCCCGAGCAATTGCCGCAGGCGTTGCAAACCATGGTGGCGCGCTTGGATGAGTTGGGCGGCGATGCTGATTTAGCCGACCTGACCAAACAAGAAGCCGTCGCGCACGCGGCTTATTTAACCCTCGCCAAAAAATTAAGCGCCGCGCGCACTCAAGCGGCTAAAAAACTATCAGACGACATCACCCTCGCCATGCAAACGCTTGCCATGCAGGGCGGGCAATTTGCCGTGGCTTTGTTGCCACTGGCCGAAGGCGGCGCGCACGGATTAGAGGCAGTGGAATTGCAAGTGGCAGCGAATCAAGGTTCACCTTTGCGTAGCTTGGCGAAAGTGGCCTCGGGTGGTGAGTTGTCGCGCATTAGCTTAGCCATTCAAGTGGCCGCGAGCAGCGCCGCCAGCGTGCCCACTTTGATTTTTGACGAAGTGGATAGCGGCATTGGCGGGCGCGTGGCGGAAATCGTCGGCAGCCTACTCAAGCAATTAGGCGGCCGTCATCAAGTGTTGTGCGTCACCC